>JAFGFW010000086.1 GCA_016930875.1 Deltaproteobacteria bacterium
AACGGCTACGAAGGCCGGGAAGTAGCCTTGGCTACGAGCTCTCCGTCCGCCTGCGGGCCGAAGCCTATGGCGGAGAGCCCGAAGGCTAAGGCCCGCAGGCGGACCAGCAGGAGCTACCTGACAATACCTGCTCAAATGTTGGGAGACAACATCTCCAGAGACATCGTGACACGCTGCTGGGTATCCACGCTCTGATCGGCCAGTGTCTTTTTGACCTCTGAACACATGCGCTGCAGATCAGCAACCATCATCTCCAGGTCCTGTATGGTCTGACCGGCAGTCTTTTCTGTCACGTCCATGGCTTCGCGCAAGTTGGAGGCATCTTTTATCGCGGACTTAAGCGTGCTGAGCCTTTCCAGCCGGAGCGTCAGCTCTTCAAAATTTACTGGCTTCTTAAGATAATCGCCTGCCCCCTTTTTCATGGCTTCAACCGCAGTCTCTACCGTGGCATAGGCTGTCATGACAATGACTTCTGTCTGATTGTATTTCCCCTTAACCTCTTCCAGAACGCCAATGCCGTCCACATCTCCTGGCATGCTCAGATCGGTAATAACCAGATCAAAAAAGCGGTCAGAAACGATGTCAACCGCCTGATGACCATCCTCCACGGTCATGACCTCGTGCCCGGCCTTATTCAGCATCTTCTGCAACACCAGAAGCGTCCCCGGATCATCCTCCACCACGAGTATCTTCAAGTTTTCCATGACGCCGTCACTCCTTTACCTGATAAAAAATTGACCTCAAATGCCTCTTTGGTTCAAACCTTTTGGAGATGCCGGTCAGGGATTCAGTAGATCCGATAATCAAAGACCCCCCCGAATCAAGCATGTCGGCTATTCTGTCAAAAAACTTCTTCCGGTCTTCCAGGCCGAAGTATATGCCCACATTTCTGCAGAATATGACATCAAATTTTCCAAGCGCGGCAAAAGGGAGCATTAGATTAAGCTTTTTGAAATTGGCCATGGCTCGCATATCATCCTTAATCTTCCAGGTATTCCCATTGGGAGTGAAATACTTCTCCAGTTTGTCTCGTGCCAGTCCCCTTTCTATCTCAAACTTATTGTATGCACCGTAACTGGCCCGGGCCACGGCTGCATCGGATATATCCGTGCCGAGCAATTTGATGTTGTATTTCTTCAGATCAGACAAGAGTTCTTTCAGCACAATAGCAATACTGTAAACCTCCTGTCCAGTCGAGCATGCCGCGCTCCAGATGCGGATAGATGTGGGCAAGAGAGAGGAAGATTTGGCGCTTCGCATGTCAATGAGTTCCGGCAGGATTTTGTGTTGAAGTAGTTCAAAGGGTCTGCTATCGCGAAAAAACTGGGTCTCATTGGTAGATATGGCCTCAATGATCTTCTCTTTAATAGATTTTGTAGCGTCCAATATGGCTTTTTGATGCAGTTCAGCATATGAGGAACAGCCCACTTCTTCAGCAACAGGCCCGAGCCTTGTCTCAATCAGATACGCCTTGCTCTGATCGAGATGAATCCCGGACACGTCCTTCACGTACTTGGCAATAGTCTTCATTTCATCTGGAGTTGTTTTTTGCATTGGTTTCCTCAACAAGACTAATGCCTAATCGTCTTGACAATCTCCCCTGCAATCCTGTCAAGTGGAGCAACTAGATCCACAACTCCGGCATCAATTGCCTCCTTGGGCATTCCGTAAACAACGCAGGAAGCTTCATCTTGCGCGATGACGGTGGCGCCGTTTCGTTTCATCAGTTTGAGACCAAGCGTGCCATCTGAGCCCATCCCGGTCATAATCACTCCTGTAGCTCTTCCCACGTAGTGATGAGCCACTGACCTGAAAAGATAATCCACAGACGGCTTGCAACTGTTCTCAGGAGGATCATCGGTTATTCTGATAATTCTGGTCTTTCCATCTGCTCCAGCCATGACCTTCATCTGTTTGCCGCCAGGAGCAATGAGAGCTGTATTGGGCTGAATCGGCTCTCCGTCACTCGCCTCCCTGATCTCTATAGAGCACTTGGAGTTAAGACTCTTGGCTAGAAACTGTGTAAAGACAGCTGGCATATGTTGGACGATCAAAAACGGCACGTTCAGGTCGCCGGGAAGTTTTGGAAACATTTGCGCTAGAGCATTTGGACCGCCCGTGGAAATGCCGATTGACACAATCTCAGACTTTCCTCGCCTCTGACCCGCAATTGCCTTCAAGGCTTGAGCCACGCCAGTGGACCCTGATGCTCGTTTCTTTTCTCCCCCGGTTCCTGCAAGGTGAGGCCTGTCTCCCAGTATGCTCTTTATCTCTCTGCGACGGGCAAATGCTCTCAGCATGGGATCAATCGCGTTCTTTACCGCTTCCTTGCTCTCTTTCATGCTGCTGGTTTCCGGCTTGGGGATGAAGTCAAAGGCCCCGAGTTCAAGCGCCTTCATAGTCATCTCTCCGCCCTGCTGGGTGAGCGTGCTGAGCATGATGGCGCCCACATCGGGCGCCTCTTTCTTCATATGGGCCAGGACTTCAAGGCCATTCATTTCCGGCATTTCTATATCAAGAGTCAGAAGATCTGGTTTCAACAAAGCAATCTTTGCCACGGCTATCTTGCCGTTGTGGGCCACGCCCACTACCTGCACATCAGGCAATTCAGCCAGCACATCGCTTACGACCTTGCGGTACACTACGGTGTCGTCAACTACGAGTACTCTGAGAAGTTTGTCATTTGTCATTAGTCGCTAAGCCTCCTCCTTGAGCACCTCCTCCACGTCAAGGATACCGATCAGGCTGTTCTCGGTCTTGTATACCCCCTTAAAGAACTTTCCCTGAACACCGCCTATGTTGGCCGGAGGCTGTTCCACCTTTTGCCAGTCGGCCTGCACCACGTCGCTTAGTCGCGGCACCAGCAGGCCAATGTACTCACCCCCTGAATTCACAATAATGTTCCGGCAATCAGCGCTCAGGTCAGTTGAAGAAAGGCCGATTTTTTTCCCAAGGTCAATGATGGTCACGATCTGGCCTCGCAGGTTCAGGATACCCATGACGCATTCCGGCGATTGCGGCACTTTCGTCATCTCCGTGTGTTTGTTGATCTCCTGAACGTTGACTATGTCCATGCCACACAGCGCATCTCCCACATAAAAGGTTGCAAGTTCCACAACACCTTCATTCGTCTTGCTTTCTGCTGATTGTTCCATAGATTCGTACCTCCGTTTCGTTGGTTGAGCCGGTTTAGCCCGTCCGCCGGTTACTCCGTTGCCCGTTTGAACTTACTATTTTAGGCATTCTAGTATACAAGGCATTTATCGGTAGATAACCCGGCAACCGCTCACCAATTGAGCAATGACGAGTGAGCAATGACTAATGACTCAACCTGTTCTGAATACTCTCCATCAAGTTCTCCCTGTCCAGCTTGATCTGATAATCATCAATGCCGACTTCTTTTCCTTTTGCTATATCTCCTTTACCTGCCAGAGTGGTAAGGGCTATAACCTGCAAATGGGAGAAGCGCTCATCTCCTTTTATTTTCTTGGTTAGCTCAAAACCATTCATGTTTGGCATTTCTATGTCAGTGACTACGAGAGAGATCTCGTCCGCATGTTCCTCAAGAAGATCCCAGGCGACAATCCCGTCCTCTGCATCAATGACATTGTAACCACTGTCTTCAATAAAACCCTTGACCTGGTTGCGGAAAAAGTTGGAATCTTCGGCAATCAGGACGGTGAGAGCCCCGCCGTCTGATGTCTGAACAGCGTCTTGCTCAGTAAACCAATCCGGGTTTAAGGCCTCGACTAGGCCGTACATGTCTATCATTTGCGTGGTGTGTTCACCGATAACGGCAGAACCCATGATGCCCGGTTGTTTCAGGGTGGCGCCGTCGACTTCGATTGTTACATCCATTGCGTCTACTGGGCCTATGGCCAGGAGACCAATTTCTTTCCCCGCGATCACGACAACGATGACAAGCAGATCTTCTTTTTCCGCCAGAGGCTTAACTTGAGCCACCTGATCAATGCTGATCAAAGGAAGACTTCCGCCACGGTATTTCATCACCCTTTTTCCACCCACTTCTTCCACATCTTTTGCCTTGACCTTTTCAATGCGCTCCACCTGGCTCAGAGTGACGGCGAATTGTTCGTCCTCAGCGCTCCTGAACACCAGCAGGGACTGCATGTCTTTCTTGGCCGTGACGGCTTCAGCGGTTTCCTTGGCCACTTCAGCGGCCCTGTCAGTGCCTTCCAGGGAAGTCAGGCCCGCCATGTGGGCAAGATTGCCCACATCGAGTATCAGGGCCACACGACCGTCACCCATAATGGTGGCGCCTGCATATCCCTTGCAGCGCTTGAAGTGACGACCCAGGGGTTTCACCACGATCTCTTCAGAGTCGTGCAACTTGTCAACAACAAGCCCGTACTTTAAGGCTCCGGTAGTAACCACGACAATATTTACAGCGCTGTCCGCATGAAAGCGCCTGTCACGTTTCTCTCGCCGATCATTTTCAGTTGTCAGTTGTCGGCCTTCAGCCTTTAGCCTTGAGCCTTCAGCCTCTGGCTTTGAGCTTTCAGCCTCAATCGGACTCTCCTTTGATCTCCTGTCAGCTATGCGTTCTCGTCTCTCCGGCTTTTTTTCTCCGGCTTCCGGATCGATATACGTCTGTTCTATTCCCAGAACATCATTCAGACTGATTAGGGGGAGCAATTGCCCGCGCAACCTTACGACTGCTGCATCTCCTACTTTCTCTATACGTTCCTTGATTTGACCTGCCGGAATCCGAAGCAGTTCATCCATGTTCACCTGTGGGATTGCATAGTGGT
Organism: Deltaproteobacteria bacterium; assembly: GCA_016930875.1. Classification (NCBI taxonomy): domain Bacteria; kingdom Pseudomonadati; phylum Myxococcota; class Myxococcia; species Deltaproteobacteria bacterium. The sequence goes on from JAFGFW010000086.1 coordinate 4,773, forward strand.
CTCCTCCTGTGGTAATTATCTGACTCGGAATAATTGCCAGTGTCAGGGGAAGCTTTATACGGACCCTTGTGCCCTTGCCCAGTTCGGACTCTATGTCCACCACGCCGCCCAACTTGTCCAGGTTCGTCTTGACTACATCCATCCCAACGCCCCGGCCGGAGACGTCCGTGACCTCCTTGGCCGTGGAAAACCCGGGAAGAAATATCAGGTTCACCTTTTCTTTGTCAGACATGGTTCTTGCCTGATCTTCTGTGATCAAGCCTTTGGCCATGGCCGTGGCGGCCAGCATATTGCCGTCCAGGCCCTTTCCATCATCGATTATCTCAATATTTACTTGCCCCGCCTCATGAAAGGCTTTCAAGTGGATTGTCCCTGTTGCCTCTTTGCCGGCTTTAAGCCTCTCATCAGGGATGTCTATGCCGTGATCGGCCGAATTTCGGACCAGGTGCGTAAGTGGATCACTGATTGCCTCAATGATGGTTTTATCCAGTTCGACCTCTGATCCGTCAATGACCAGTTCCACTTGCTTGCCCAGATTTCTGGCCAGGTCTCTCACCACGCGCTGAAATTTACTGAATACGTTTCCTATGGGCTGCATCCGAGTCAGCATGATGGCTTCCTGGAGTTCAGAGGTAATGAGATCCAGGCGCTGGCCCCCCAGTTGAATCGTGCGAAAGTCCTTTGACTCAATGGCCTGAAGGAGCTGGTTTCTGCCCAGGACGAGCTCTCCGGCAAGATTCATGAGAGAGTCCAGCAGACTTACGTGAACCCTGAGGCTGGTATCGGTGACGGTTGGTCCCGCTTTAGAGGGATCGGCCCGTTGGCCGGTTGAGGCGGTTCCTACTGTCTGCTCAATCGGCTTGATCTCAGCTTCTTTTGGAGAAATCTCTTCTGCCGCGCGTTGCAATTCATCTTCTTCAGGCATTTCAGCCTCTGTTTCAGGTTCTATCCTGGCGCCAGCTTTCTCTACTGCCTCAACCTCGGCCTCTTTATGAACAACCTCTTCCTGAGGAGATGCCTGATCGATGAGCCGTGTGGTCAGGTCTTCACCAAGTTCATAGATGTGGTCTCCCTCGATCTCAAAGAGGGCATTGACCACGGTCGGATCCAGTATGGTGGCAAACAGGATGAGGAAGGGAAGACGATTCGACAGTTCTCCACCCTCAAGGGAGCCAACGCCTTCTATATCGACCTTGCTTTCCAGGATAATGCCGGATTTCTCCACGTCCTTTAAGACCTCCAGGGGGTTTTTGCCCTTGTTGTGCACATCATGAATCAGGTCGCAGTCCACCAGGTAGATAAATTTTCCCCCTTCCCTGGCATTGGAAATGTCGTATTCGGCCACAGAAAAAACGGTCTTTCCGCCAGGAAAAGAGATATCGAGCATTTTGGAAATACTCTCTTTACTCTCATCAGGCAGAGAGCCTTCGGCCAGACTTATCAGCGCTTCAATGTGCTCTGTTACATCTATGTCATTGCTTGTGGTGACATTGGATATGAGATTTCTCAGGGCATCAGAGGCGAGCAGGAGGATGTTGACTATCTCCGGATTTGGAACCATCTCCCGGCTGCGGATCATGCCAAGGACATTTTCCATCTTGTGGGAAAGCTCCTTGATATTAGTCAGGCCCATGAAGCCTGCCCCTCCTTTGATGGAATGGGCGGCGCGGAAGACCTTGTTGACCAGATCCTCGTCTATGTCAGCCCCGCTCTCTTCAATAGCCAAGAGGTCATTCTCAATGTCCGCAAGATGTTCCTGAGACTCTTCCATATACATCTGCATGGTTTCGTCCATTTCAATCGTCATGATTTTCCTCCTGAATTACTTGTCGTTTGTCACTTGTCATTGATCTAGCCCCGCCGCTGCAGCATATAGCCGGTTCGCCCGTTTCAAGCTGTAATTTTAGACAAGGCATTTCTTGTCGCCCAGCAATAACGCGGACACGGACACGCCCCACGGCCACGATACTCATTGACCTTTTCCCGTTACCCAGCCACCGGGCTCACTTCAAAATGCTGATCCAGCCGCATGGTTTTGAAAAGCTTGTAGATATCTTCTGAGACATTGGTGACCGACATCTTTCCGCCTGCCTTGCTCACGGAATTATGGGTGGCCACAAGCAGGCCAATGCCTACTGAGTCGACCATCTCAACACCCATAAGGTCTATGACCAGTTCTTTGACACCACCGTGAACGATTTTGAGCAGTTTGTCTCTGAACCCCTCTGCCATTGAGGCGACGATGTCTTCTTCTGGTTTAACGACCTCCTGTTGAGTCTTTTTTTTAGCTTTTGCCATTGATCCCTCCCATTCTTAGTTTTTGGCTCGTATTGTCAGGTTGCGAGCGAAACGAGTTACCTGACTCAGCCGGGATACAACTTCTTCGTTCGTTCGATTAGTCATTGTACGGCAATATATATGCCAATAAGCTAGTAAGACCGTTTGAACATTGTTTTTTACCTGTCTTTTTAGGTTGTTATCACCGAAAAACGGCGTGTGGGAAATCATAACAAAAATGGCAACCGGGGCATGCTGTAGGCACGTAGCGCAAGCCTGTCATTTTATTGACGGCAGACACTCATTTCTTGACAATGCGCGACCCTAGGGAGCAATCTTTTCCTCATAACGAGTCTGTTCCCTTTGTCGTTGAATTTCACATCCGCACAGTACTCTTTCATGATACCCAGTCCCCGGCCGCAATCAGAGTTCGGATCAGGGCTTTCTGCCAGGCATCCTCGCCAGTCGAAACCCTCTCCTTCATCTTCGATTTCCATAATGAGGCTGCCGTCCTCCAGTCGCAGCGCGCAGGAAACGATTTTTCGGCCATCACCGCCGCTTCCGTGAATTACCGCGTTGACCAGCGCCTCCCTCATGACCAGAAAAACGTCAAAAGTGTGTTCTTCAACATCCATTCTACGGACGAACCTTTTCATCTCCTCGGCTACCCTATCAATATTTTCCAGCGTCGCGGAAAAGCGGAACTCGATTCCGTCCGGATTACGAGAAGTGTTGAAAGTCATTTGTTAATCCGTTGGCCCGTTGAGCCGGTAGGCAGTAGGGAGTGGGCCGTAAGCAGTTTTCTCACTTTCTGAAACGCAGATTATATGGATTACACTGATTACGCAGACCCGCCTGCCGGACGGGCAAGTTACAGACCTGCCCACTTTCCCAGCTGCTCACTCTTTCACTTTCCCACATTCCCACCTCACAACTCACAACTCGCGACTGCTCAACCGGCTGACGGGCACAACGGGCCAACCGGCCAACCTGAAGTTACACCTCAACCCCCAGCAACACCACGTCGTCCTCAGGCTTGTCTGTGTTCCCCAGCATCAGGCTGACCAGTCTTTCAGCGGATTCGTCGATGGGAACGTCCTTCACGGCGACGCATCTTTCCAGCAATTCCGGCAGGGCTCCGGACCACACTTTCTTTTCCCCGGGCCTCTCAATGAGACCGTCCGTGTAGAAGAAAAACCTGTCACCGTCACTGACCTCGATATCCTGCTTTCCATAAAAAACGTTCGTGAAAGCGCCCAGAACGTCGCCGTCCATTTCTATAAATCTTGGCTCTGCGTCTTTCGGAAGATAAACAACGGGTAGATGCCCTGCGTTTACAATCGACATCAGCTTCACCTTCCGGTTCAACTTGCCGTAACATGCCGTCAGGTACTTGCCGTCGGATAGTATTTCCACCAGCACTTTGTTTATCATCACCATGCTCTCTACCGGTTTGTATATGGGCGTGCAGTTTTGTCTCAAGAGGCCCTTTACGGCGGCGGTGATGTAACTCGTGGCTATATCGTGCCCTGAAACATCTGCCACAAAATATGCGAATATCTCATCTGAAATCGGCATGACATCATAGAAGTCCCCCCCGGCCTCCAGCAAGGGCAGATAATAAACGCCAAAACAGGCCTCCGGAAGGTCTTCCGGCACCACCAGCATGGAGGCTTGGGCATCCTGGATCTGCCTTAGTTTTTCTGCCTGACTTGCAATCAGAGAGTTGGTGGCAAGAGACAGCTTTAAGTGGAGTCGCACCCTGGCAAGCATTTCCTGGCCGTGAAACGGCTTAGTTATGTAATCAACGGCTCCCAGATCAAAACCCTTAAGCTTGCTTTCTATCTCATCTCTTCCTGTCAGAAAAATGACCGGAATCGATGCGCTTCCATCGTTCTTCTTGAGCTGTGCGATGACTTCAAATCCGTCTTCTCCGGGCATCATGACGTCAAGCATGATAAGATCAGGCTGAATTTCAAGGGCAAGTTCCCGGCCCTGGGGGCCGTCACTAGCCGTGATGACCCGGTAGCCCTCCCCACGGAGGGCGATTTCCAGCAATTTGAGGCTCACCGGCTCGTCGTCAACAACAAGTATAGTTACGTCTTGTCTCGTTTCCATAAGGTTAAAAAGAGGGCAAGATCTGTGCCAGTAATGAAGCGTCACGTCAAAACAACTCCACAAATTTTCTTGACAAAGGAAAAAGCCAGGGATAAATAGAATTTTTTGACACAAAAGACTGACTGGGGATTTGCTTTTGAAGAAGAAGGGCTTCATAAGAATCAATCGGGACCTGTGCAAGGGGTGTGGGCTATGTATTGAGGCGTGCCCCAAAGGGACCATCATTATGAGCGAAAAGCTTAACATCAAGGGCTATCGCCCCGCTGAGTACACGGAAAACGAAAACAGCAAAAATCGCAAGTGTACCGGGTGTGCCCTGTGTGCCATAGTATGCCCTGATGTCGCCATTGAGGTGTTCCGTGGGTAAAAAGAGACTAATGCGTGGCAGCCATGTGATTGCAGAGGCGGCAACCCTGGCCGGGTGCCGTTTCTATGCGGGCTATCCCATCACGCCACAGAATGAGCTGCCTGAATACCTTTCCGGCCGTTTTGCCAAACTGGAAGGCGCCACCTTCATTCAGGCGGAAAGCGAACTGGCGGCAATCAACATGGTGATGGGAGCAAGCATGACCGGGGTGCGGACAATGACATCGTCTTCCAGTCCGGGGATCAGCCTGAAACAGGAAGGCATCTCGTACATGGCAGGCATGGAGCTTCCGGCCGTCGTGGCCAACGTCATGCGGGGAGGGCCGGGGCTCGGAAATATCGCCCCATCCCAGCAGGACTATTTTCAAGCCACAAGAGGGGGCGGGCATGGAGATTATCGAACCATCGTCCTTGCCCCTCATTCGGGGCAGGAGCTGGTCACCCTGACTATGAAAGCCTTTGATCTGGCCGACACTTATCGAACGCCCGTTATCCTGCTGGGCGATGGTCTCATGGGCCAGATGATGGAGCCGGTAACATTTCCCGAGCCCATCGACCCGTCCGCCCTTCCCAAAAAGGAGTGGACCCTTGACGGCGCCATGGAGCGGGACAGCCACCTGATTTGCTCGTTGCGCCTGGACCCGTTCAGGATGGAACAACACAACTGGAAACTTGCCAGGAAATATGCGGCCATTTGCGAACGTGAAACAAAGCATGAATCATATCTTCTTGACGATGCTCTCGTGGCCGTTGTGGCCTTTGGCACGGCCGCCCGCATTGCAAAAGGGGCTGTCAACCGCGTGCGTAAAAAGGGTTTGAAGGCAGGCCTTTTTCGACCCATCACACTCTGGCCATTTCCTGAAAAGGAGCTCAAGGCATTGACCCGTTCGGTTAAGCATATCCTGGTGTTTGAAATGAACTCCGGTCAGATGGTTGAAGACGTGAGGCTCAGTGTCGGAGAGAAGGCCACTGTTCATTTTCACGGCAGGCCAGGGGGAATCATATCCACCCCCCACGAGATCGCAGATGCAATAACCAGGCTTGTGTATAGGCATGAGCTCTGTTAAGGAATTCGCCGAATATTTGCCACGAATTTGAAAACACAATGACTAATAACTCAGTTGGGTGAAACGGTTGCGGCATGATAAAGCAGGTATTCAAAAGACCGGATGCGTTAAAGGATAACATCTTTCACTACTGTCCGGGTTGCGGCCACAGCGTTATCCACCGGCTCGTGGCTGAGGTGATTGACGAACTCGGGATTCGCGGCAAGACCGTGGGGGTTCCACCGGCTGGATGTGCCGTGCTGGCATATAATTATCTTGACGTTGACATGGGAGAGGCCCCGCACGGCCGGGCTGTTGCCGTGGCCACGGGAATCAAACGTTGCCGGCCCGATCTCGTAGTGTTCACTTATCAGGGAGATGGCGATATTGCCGCCATCGGCACCGCTGAAACAGTGCATGCGGCCAACAGGGGAGAACGTCTGACCGTTATTTTTGTAAACAATGGCTGCTACGGCATGACAGGCGGGCAGATGGCCCCGACCACCCTCCTGGGGCAAATCACCACCACGACACCAGGAGGGAGGATACAGCTCAGAGACGGATTCCCCGTGGACCTGAGCCAGATGCTGGCTGTGGCTGGTGGCAGTGTCTACATTGAAAGGACTGCGGTCACATCGCCAAAAAACATAATCAAGACAAAGAAGGCCATCAAAAAGGCGTTTAAGGCGCAAATGGATAATCTTGGCTTTTCCATGGTTGAGATACTCTCAGCATGTCCCACTAACTGGAAGCTCTCGCCTGTGGACTCATGCAAACGAATTGAGGAAGAAGTTGTAAAACACTATCCCCTCATGGTAATCAAGGATACGACCGGGACGCACAGTGGAGCAGATGAAGGGGCTTATCGCCGCAACATGGACAAGAGATAGACGATATGACATAACTCTTTGTATCCAAGCTATGTTTCGTATGCAAAAAGGAAGAGCTTGTTCTGAAAAACCGTGAGGGACTCTCGTACACAATGAGTATAAACAAGACCATATTTTCCGGCTTTGGAGGACAAGGGGTCCTGATGATGGGATATGTTCTGGCCACGGCCGGGATGCAAGAAGACAAGCATGTAACCTATCTCCCGTCTTACGGGGCAGAAGTCCGTGGCGGAACGGCCAACTGCACCATCACCGTAAGCGATGATCCCATTGCCTCCCCGGTTGCATCTTTTCCGAATTTTGCCGTACTGATGAACACACCCTCTCTGATGAGATTTGAAGGAAAGGTCATAACAGGTGGTACGGTCTTCTTGAACAGTGACATGGTGGAACTCAGGCCAAAGCGTGGCGACGTGAAAGTGGTAGCCATACCGGTTAACACCATTGCCGAGAGGTTAGGCAATGCCCGCGGCGCCAATATGGTGATGATCGGCGCCCTGGTCCAGAAGACCGGTCTGGTTTCTCTCGACTCAGTGATCAAGAGCATTGAAGAGATCTTCGCAACAAAAGGGGCAAAGGTCCACGAGATGAACACCCTTGCGATAAAGGAAGGCGCAGCATTTGTTGAGGAGCAATCATAATTATGACCATAAAAGAAGTTGTCATTAAAGTCGAGAACAGGCCGGGCGAGTTTGCTCGCATTGTGGGCCATCTCTACGAAAATGATGTGAAGGTTTCCGCCTTTTGGGTGGGCACTGAAAACGAAAAAGCGACCCTGCGATTTGTCACTAGTGATCCGGATTCAGCCCTTTCAGTCTTGACAGGGCTCGGCTTCAAACCCACAACATCGCATGCGATTGCCGCCCAAGTCCCGGATCACCCGGGTGGACTCAACACCCTTCTAATGATACTCCGCTCTGCAGAAATCAATATTCTTCACATTTATCCATGCCTGGAAACCCAGGATCCCATCTTGATCCTGGAGGTTGACAACACCGAGGCGGCCGTCAAGGCCTTGAAAAGCAACTGGATCAATCTTTATGATGAGCGGCTGTATTATATGTAAAAAAATGCATAACATTCCTAAATTTAAAGGCAACATTCATGATTCACCAATTTCCAAGACCCAGATTTGATGAAATCGTAAAAAGTCTCAGATTTAGGAATTGCGAATTTAGGGATTTAGGATTCTAGTTCGCTTTAGGCATTTTAGCTCATTTTAGGCACCTTAGGCATTTCTACACGACATGTTGCAACCTGCCCTTTGCCGGAACAGAACGACTTTCACAACAAACGGATTAAGCAAGATCCTCCTGCCATGAAAATCCAATCATACCGCTTTGGGTACATCGAGATCGACGGCAACGTGTACCGGAACGACGTCAAGCTCATTGGCAATAAGGTCGTGCCGGATTGGTGGCGTTCAAGGGGTCACCTTGTAGAGCTGAAGGACGCAAAGGACCTCCTGGCCGCGGACGCTCAGATCTGCATATTCGGCACAGGGGCTTACGGCGCTATGCGGGTATCAGGGGCGGTGAAGTCTGCTTTTGAAAGCCGTGGCGTCATGGTGCTGGTGGAAAAAACCGAATGGGCCTGCAACTCTTATAATCAACTGACAAAAGAGGGCAAGAAGGTTGTTGCCGGCTTTCACTTGAGCTGCTGACTAAGGGATACTCTTCATCCGGCCTATGGAAAGATCATGAAGGGGGATGAGGATATCGGCCATCTCCTTGATCTTCTGGGCGCTGTCGTAAGCCTCAATGGCATTGATGTGCACGCCAGATGCAATGGCGGGTCCGGTGTCAGGGAAATTCTTGTCATTGCAGCAAAACCCGGTGATAATGGCCTTGCCTTTTGACGTGTTTATGGCCACGGATTGCCCGCCAACCGTGTGTCCCGGGCTAAGAATCACGTCGATCCCCTCAAGGATATTCACATCCCCTTCCACCTCTACGACATCCACCCCGTCAAGAACATCCGGGTAATACCTGTGATCAATGGGATGAGGATTCTTGAAAAACTCCATTTCTGCCTTCTGCACATAGACCCTGGCATTAGGGCATTTGTAGTCGTTTTCGCAGTGATCATTATGAAGGTGGGTATGAATAATCACGTCGATATCTTCGGGTTTAAGCTCCACCGTGGCAAGGGCCTCCTCAAATTCGAGAATATCAAAACCATAGGTCTTCCCCAAGTCATCGGGCACTACGAACTGCTCGAGCCCGCTGTCCACCAGGATGTTCTTCTCCCCACCCTTAAGATAAAAGACATAGATGGGAATCCAGATCCTTTTTCCGTAATCATGAAGATAGGTCATGATACCCTGATCCGTCTCATTGGCCCCTACCACTAGAGGGCAAATAACATATTCTTGCATTGAAAACCTCCCTGTCACATCTTTTCAACCTTTTGCCAAAGCCGCCTCTTTCTGATATGAAATTCCCCATCTCAAATCAAGGAAAAAAAGGAATTGAGCGTTGGTTGCCCTTGAAAAACCATACGTCGAAGTGGCCGTAGCTCTTCCTGTCTCCAGGACCTTTACTTATGAACTGCCGGAACCGCTTTGGTCCTTGAGCCTGGTGGGAAAGCGCGTGCTAGTGCCTTTCAGGACCCGTAATGTCACGGGCTACGTCCTCGACCGCCTTGAGTCAACCGGCCGGGAAGGCGTGAAGAAGATCATAGACATCCTGGATGACGCGCCCCTGTTTCCAGCCTCCATGATCCGTTTTTTTCGCTGGATAGCGGATTACTATCTCTATCCCGTCGGAGAGGTAATAAGAGGGGCTCTGCCCGGCGGCCTGAACGTCACCCAGGTGCAAACCGTAAGCATTACAAATGAAGGTCGTTCTGTGCTCGCGGGGCAGTCGCTGACAACCTTTGATCGCGCCATACTCCAAGAACTTGAGAGACGCGGGCATCTCAGCATACGAACGCTGTCAAAGGCCGTTAATGAAAAAATTAGTCCAAGGACGTTCGGCAGCCTTGAGCGATCAGGCTGGATCATCAGGCAATACAAACTGAAGCCCGGCAGGGTCCGGCCAAAGAAGGAGATCTATGTGGCTGCGGTAGAGGGAAGGCCGTCGTCTGCCTCGCTTTCTGAAGTGAGGAAGAAAATCCTCACTATTGTTGAAGGCCGGGGCGAAATATCTTTAAGGGCATTAACATCCAAGATCTCATCGGCCGGACGACTGGCGAGAAAGATGGCTGAAGAAGGGTTCCTCCACGTGGGGGAACGGAGTGTCTACCGTGATCCCTTTGGCGAGCCCGTTGAAGCAGACCCAAGCCCCCCGGTGCTCACGGATGAGCAGGGAAAAGTCGTCGCCACGGTCATGGATGTGCTCGGAAGGGGTTTTCAGACATACCTCCTTCACGGCATCACCGGAAGCGGCAAGACTGAGGTCTACATGCGGGCTGTGGCAGGCGCCCTGGACAGAGGTCTCCAGGCGGTCGTGCTTGTCCCGGAGATCGCACTGATCTCCCAAACCGAACGCCTCTTTCGCGCCCGCTTTGGAGATTGTGTTGCCTTGTTGCACAGCGCCTTGAGCGAAGGCGAGCGCTTCGACCAGTGGATGCGGATCATGCGCAAGGAAGCAAAGGTTGCGATCGGCGCCCGCTCGGCAATCTTTGCCCCCTTTGACCGGCTGGGCCTGATCATCGTGGATGAGGAACACGACGACTCGTACAAGTCCGCCTCAGGCGGACCGCGGTACCATGCGAGGGACCTGGCCGTAGTCCGTGCCAAGCTTGAAGGCGCTGTGGCCCTGCTCGGATCCGCGACACCTTCCCTTCAGTCCTATCACAACGTGCGCACAAAGAAATTCCGCGACCTTAATCTCTCGACGCGCATCGAAAACCGGACGCTGCCGGAAGTCAAAATCGTGGATATGCGCGAGACAAAAGGATACCGCCGCTCAAAGCCTTTTATGACCGAAGAACTCCAGGAAGCCATTTGCGAGACCCTGGACCGTGGAGAACAGGTCGTCCTGTTTCTTAACCGCCGCGGCTTTGCCAACTGCCCTACCTGTGCCTCTTGCGGGGAGCCCCTGCGGTGCAAGAACTGTGATGTCACCATGACGCTCCATCAGGAGGCCAATGCCTTCAGGTGCCACTACTGCGGCTACAGTTGCGCCCGAACAGTCGGATGCCGGGCCTGCGGAAACCCCAAGCTCAAGCTCCTTGGCCTTGGCACGGAAAGGGTGGAGGACAAGGTCAAGACGATCTTTCCGGAAGCCAGGGTTGCCCGAATGGACCGGGACACCACGGCCCGCAAAGGGGCCCTGATAAAGATCTTGAAAGATCTAAAACAAGGCGCCATCGATATCCTCATTGGGACCCAAATGGTGGCCAAGGGGCATCACTATCCGAATATTACTCTGGTGGGAATCATATGCGCAGACCTGTCTTTGAACTTTCCGGATTTCCGGGCAGGAGAGCGAACATTTCAACTCCTGGCACAAGTGGCAGGCCGGGCGGGAAGAGGCAAAAGCCCCGGCCGCGTGATCCTGCAAACATTCAATCCCGAACACTTCTGCATCATTGCAGCAAGAGCTCAGGACTATACGGCCTTTTACAAACACGAAATAGGCTTCCGAAAAGAGCTCCGGTATCCCCCTTATTCTCGCCTTGTACAGATCCTCTTAGTTGGCAAGGACGGGGGCCAAACAGCCCGGTACGCTCAGAGCCTGGGAAAAATCTGTAGGAGCCTGCAATCAAAAAACAGGGCATTTCAAAGGGAAGTAGAACTCCTTGGGCCTGTTCCCGCCCCTTTGGCCAGAATTAAAAAGCAATACCGGTGGCAGCTATTACTTAAAGGAATGAAGGTGAGACCTTTACACGAATTGATAAAGGCTCTCAGGAACACGACGGAACAGGAACTCCGCAAGGCCGGCATAAGAATGGTTATCGATGTTGACCCGGTGGATATGTTGTGAGTAAAGCCTTTTTCGTTGACGCACAAGCGGCTTAATCTTATGCTGAGCTGACCAAAAAGGAAATTTTTGTTAATTATCAGTTGGTTCAAATCTAAGGCTGGTTTCCCGAGTGCTCGCGGCAATGTGTACAACCCTTAAACAGATTAGCATATATGAAGCAGACCGTATCAAAGAGGCGATCATGGCCCAACTGATCCGAAATCTGCGGGAGGCTAAATGGCACAGCCGCCAGCCGGTCATCCTCCGTGCCGAGGTCCGCGTTGAGGGTCTGGACGCTTTGTCCTGGCTCTGTGCTCAACGTCCCGGCTCCAGGGGCTACTGGTCGGACCGGGAAAATCATTTCGAACTTGCCGGTGTTGGCGGAGCCGATGTCATTACCGGCGATTCGGGCGTGGATTATCGTGTGCTCATGGGCATGCTCCATGATCGCATTGCGAGAGCGCGGGGAAGTGTGCGTTATTTAGGTGGGTTGCGGTTTTCGATGGACGGCCCCAAAGAAGAGGGATGGGCCGCCTTCAAGGCCTACCGGTTTATCCTCCCCCGTTTCGAAGTGGTCACCCTTAATAGCACGACGACCTTTGCCTGCAATATGCTGGCAAGCGAAAAGCTAAAAACCATAGAGGCAGAACTCTCAGCGCTGGCGTTTTCGGAAACAGGCCCGGATATCAAGCTGCAGGCGCCAGTGGCAAGGCATGACCACCCTGATCAAGAAGGATGGCTTGCCAACGTGGAGGCCTCCTTGGACTCGTTTGAGCAGGACAAATACGAAAAGGTGGTCTTGGCTCGCAAAGCAACGTTCGAGTTTAACGAACCCCTAAATGCAGCGCTTCTTTTACGCTCCCTCAAGGAAAACACGTCGCAGTGCTTTTGTTTCTGCTTCCAGCCCACTTCCGCTGCGGCTTTCGTCGGAGCCTCGCCTGAGAGACTTTATCGGCGAGACAGAAATTTGATCCGGACAGAGGCTATTGCAGGCAGCAGGCCCCGCGGGCTATCTCCTGAGGAAGATCAAGCCTTTTCGCACGAACTGAGCGGAAGCGAGAAAGATCTGCGCGAACATCGGTATGTTGAACGAGATATTCGCAAAACTCTCGCACGCTTTTGTAGTGTACTCAACTCAGATAAAAATCCTTCAGTTCTGAAATTATCGCGATGCCAGCATTTGGTTACGATCTTCAGGGGCAAACTGCGTCAGGGCGTGAAAGATGCGGACCTCCTGGAAACCCTTCATCCGACTCCTGCTGTGGGCGGCTGGCCCACGGCCCGGGCTCTAAAGGAGATTGCCTCTCTGGAGCCTTTTGATCGTGGTTGGTATGCCGGGCCTATAGGTTGGATCGGCAAAGATGCCGCCCAATTCGTGGTCGGGATTCGTTCCGGGCTCATTGAAGGCGCCCGGCTACACCTATTCTCCGGCGCAGGTATTGTTGAAGGATCGACTCCGGAAGATGAGTGGGAGGAAATCGAAAACAAAATAAGTGACTTTGTTGCTGTGCTAACCCTCGCATGAAATTGCCTGCACCCAATATGAATAGCCTCTGGGCCCGCCTGCTCGTTGAGGAGCTCATCCGGAGCGGCACAGACTACTTCTGTCTTGCACCCGGATCACGTTGCACGCCTCTAACCGTAGCCGTGGCTGAGAACCCCAAGGCGAAAAGCGTGATTCACTATGACGAACGCGGCTCGGCCTTCCACGCCTTGGGATATGCACGCGCTACGGGACGGCCGGCCGTTGTGGTGACCACTTCCGGAACAGCGGTTGCCAATGCGTGGCCGGCGGTTGTGGAGGCGGCTATGGAACGAATTCCGTTACTATTACTTACCGCCGACCGCCCCCCGGAACTGCGCGACAGTGCTGCCAATCAGACCATCGACCAGGTAAAGATCTTTGGAGAGTATGCCCGCTGGTTTACAGATCTGCCCTGTCCAAGTCTGCGAGTGCCCCCGGAAGCCGTTCTTACGACTGTGGATCAAGCGGTCTATCGCTCCTGTGGCGCTACAGGAGGACCGGTACACATGAACTGTATGTTTCGTGAGCCGCTGGCGCCCGAACCGCAGGGCGAAAATTTCAACGACTACCTTCTTTCGGTGAAGTCCTGGCTTACCGCTGGGCGGCCATACACCGAATACGCAAGACAGAAACGTGCAGCCGACACCGCCATCCTTGAAAAGCTTCTGGAACTTTTGGACCGGACAGAGCGGGGAATCGCGGTCGTAGGGAGGCTTAGCACTCAGCAAGACCGCACGGCCGTTTCTGATCTTATCCAAAAACTGGGATGGCCTGTCTGTGTAGACGTAACCTCGGGTTTACGATTAGGGGATGCTTCAGGAAATGTCATCCATCATTCTGATCTCCTGGTAAGTCACGATGCTTTCGCAAGGACGCATCGTCCTGAACTCGTATTGCATCTCGGGGGACGCATGGTTTCAAAAAAGCTGGCGGCCTTTCTGAGTGAAAGTAATCCTTCCGATTATGTATTGATTACGGACCACCCTGAACGCCAGGATCCAGGCCATGAAGTAACCTTTCGGGTCGAAGCAGACCTTGGTCTATTTTGTCTTGCCTTGGCGGAAAAGGTTGGTGATCGAAAAGAGTCTCCATGGTTGGTTTCGTGGCGCGAGAGCATGGACGCAGTGCACGAAGTCCTCCGGCAATTTGCGCGCAATGGTGACGACCTGAACGAACCGGTCCTGGCTCACCTCATTTCCCGGAACATATCGCCGAACCACGGGCTCTTCCTTGCCAGTAGTATGCCTGTCCGCCATATGGATCTCTTTGCCGATAGGAGAAGCGCTGCTGTTTATGTTGGAGCCAACCGCGGAGCAAGCGGCGTGGACGGCACCATGGCCACAGCCGCAGGTTTTGCTGCCGGGCTTAAGCGCCCGGTCACGCTGTTGATTGGCGACCTTGCTTTTCTCCACGACCTGAACTCGTTGAACTATCTTTCTAACGCCAAATATCCGGTTATCGCGATAGTTGTTAACAACAACGGAGGGGGTATTTTTTCATTCCTGCCCATTGCGCGTTTTGATCAGTTTTTCGAAAAGTACTTTGTCACACCCCATGACCTGACCTTTGAACAGGCGGCCGGCATGTATGGTCTCGTCTACTATCATCCTAAGACCAGGCAGGAGTTTCTGAGTTGCTACCAGCAGGCCCTGGACAGCGAAAAATCAATCATCTTGGAAGTGACGACCGATCGAAGGGAAAACCATGACCTGCATATGAAACTGGCAAGAGACATGCAGGCTGCATTGGAAAACTAGCCGCCATGGCGTTAGCGCCTCTTCTCAAATACGCATCGCATGGAGACCCCTCAGCCCCGCCGGTAGTGTTTCTTCATGGGTTCATGGGGAGCGCATGCGACTGGGGCGAGGTCATCGAACGCTTGAGCGGGACGTACTACTGTATAGCCGTGGATTTACCGGGCCACGGCAAGAGCCTTGATATAGCCGACGATGATGCCTACACCGTGCCCGGAGCAGCGACCTGCGTTGTGCGGACCATGGAGCATCTGCACCTGATCCCGGCGGCAGTGGTGGGATACTCCATGGGAGGGCGCCTGGCTCTCTACCTGGCAACTCATTTCAAGCTGGTTTGTTCGAAGCTCATTGTGGAGTCGGCAACGGCAGGGATTCAGGGGAAAGCTGATCGCCTGACTCGGCAGCATGCAGACGAGAAAAGAGCCCGTGATTTGGAACAAGGCGGGTTTGAAGAGTTTCTCCAGATATGGTATCGTCAACCGATTTTTGCCACCCTGGCTGAGGACCCTGATAAGCTTGTGAAAATTATCCAACAACGGCGTCTCAATGACCCGACGGAACTTGCAAGAGTCCTTCGAGGCATGGGTACGGGGACACAGGCGCCCCTTTGGAGTCATCTGCCCGATCTGACCATACCCGTTCTGCTTATGGCAGGGCAACGGGACAGCAATTACGTTAACATCGCAGGAGCCATGGCAAGACTGTTAGGCCATGCTGTAGTCGAGATTGTCTCCGGGGCGGGTCACAATGTGCATGTGGAGAACTGTCTTGCAGTGGCAGAGCGTATCAAACATTTTTTGCTCAAGGAGTAAGGGATTACTATGGCGCCGATTGAATGGAAGAGGTCCGGAGAATTCTCGGACATCAGATATGAGAAGTCTGAAGGGGTTGCCAAGATCACGATCAACAGGCCTGATATGCGGAACGCGTTCCGGCCTTTGACCGTCAGGGAGATGTCGCAGGCCTTGAACGATGCCCGCGATGATAAAGAGATTGGTGTTGTTATTTTGACAGGTCAGGGTGACAAGGCCTTCTGCTCAGGAGGAGATCAGACGTTGCGCCGTGACGCAGGCTATGCTGATCACGACGGCATTGAACGCCTGAATGTCTTGGACCTTCAGCGACAGATCCGCACCTGTCCAAAGCCGATCATTGCAATGGTGGCCGGTTATGCGATTGGGGGAGGCCATGTTCTCCACTTGATGTGCGATCTTACGATTGCATCAGACAACGCGGTCTTCGGCCAGACCGGCCCTAAAGTGGGATCCTTCGACGGTGGGTACGGCTCCGCTTATTTGGCACGTGTTGTGGGCCAGAAAAAGGCCCGCGAGATCTGGTTTCTTTGTCGTAAGTATTCAGCCCAGGAGGCGCTGGAGATGGGGCTGGTAAATGTCGTGGTACCTCTGGAAAAACTGGAAGAAGAAACCATCAAGTGGTGCCGTGAGATTCTAGCGAATTCCCCGTTGGCGATCCGGTGCCTTAAGGCCGCACTCAATGCGGACTGTGACGGCCAAGCAGGCCTTCAGGAACTGGCTGGCAATGCAACCCTGTTGTTCTATATGACCGAGGAAGCGCAGGAAGGACGTAATGCTTTTGTCGAAAAACGCAAACCGGATTTTTCCAAATTTCCACGCCGGCCTTAGGGTTCGTGAAGAAATAACTTGGCAGAATCGGCGCTCAGATTTGTCTGATCTGATTGAGCAAAAGCAGTGGCTCTTGTGAAAATTTCAGCATTCAAGATCTCAAAGTTCAGCCTTCTTCTCCGAGAACCCTTGATTATTGGCCGACACCATCTGACGCACAGAACCGGATTCATCATAGAGCTTGGTGCGGACAACGGGCACGTCGCCTTAGGTGAGATCTCGCCGTTGCCGGGCTTAAGTCGAGAAGATATGACAGAGGCAGAGAGCCAAATAGCCTGCTTACGATCTTGGGTCATAGGGCATGATTTGCCAGACGGTCTCCAAGAGCTGTCAGGAGGTTTTGAGACCTGGCTCAAAGGGTACGATCTGGCGCCGTCAGTGAGATTCGGGTTCGAGGCGGCAGTTCTGAATCTTGTGGCCGGCATGGGCGGTGTCCCCTTGCGTAAGATGATATCCGACTCACCCCGCGATTGGATTTCCATAAACTGTCTCTTGACCGGTCCCCCTGACAAAATCATGGAAAAAACAGTAAAACTCCTCAAAAAGGGTTACTTGGCATTCAAGCTCAAGGTGGGTCGCAATCCCATACGGGAAGACATAGAGATCACCCGAGACGTGAGGCGACTCATTGGTGATGACGCCACCCTACGGCTGGATGCCAACCGGGCCTGGGACATGAGTCATGCCCTTGCTTTTGCCGAGGCGCTGGCTGGTGTAAGGATTGATTATATTGAAGAGCCCGTCAAAACGTTTGCCCTCTTGAAACAGCTCATGGATGAGACGGTATCCCTGCCCCTTGCTCTAGACGAGAGTCTGCTGGAACTGGCGCCAGAGGACCTCCCGTCCCTATCGGGAATAAACGCCATCGTCCTGAAGCCGACTTTGTTGGGTGTTGAAAAAGCAATCCGCTTTGCCCGGTCGGCCGCTGCCCTTGGCATGACGCCCGTCATAAGTTCCGGCTTTGAGTCTGGCGTGGGGTTAGGGATCCTTGCGCAGATAGCTGCTTCCGTAAACAGGCGCGACGTGCCTGCGGGACTCGACACCCTGGACTGGTTTGACCAGGACTTGCTGGTCGCTTCTCCCAAGATCGAAAAAGGAAGGTTGCAAATTGCCAAACCGCCGGATCCTGGAAAAGGCCTGAGACACGACCTGCTTCAGGCGATTTGTGATGACTGATATACAATGCCCCCTCAATGCTGCCGCCAGGGAATATGGCAACCTCCCGGCCATCATTTCCGGGGACAGGGTCATCTCATACGGCGAATATGAGCAAATGGTTGCCTCCGTAGCTCTATGGCTGACAGAAAGGGGCCTGACGCGGGGACAGCGCATTGCCATTGTTTCCCATAGCCGTTGGGAGTATCTGATATTGTTGCACGCCATCTTTAGGCTGGGTGGCGTAGCCTGTCCAGTAAGCCCTAGATTGCCCGAGAAGACTATCCTGTCCGTCCTTAAAAAAATCGACTGCACTACCGTTGTGGATTCTCTCAATCGGCTATCTCCTGGAACGTCCGGTGAGATCCGAAGAATCAGTCTGGACACAATATTTGAAAACGGGAAGTTCCATGCAGACGAAACATGTGATAGCGTCGCTGTCGATCTTAAACGCCATGCCACCATCATTCTTACTTCCGGAAGTTCCGCTTTGCCCAAGGCTGCAGTCCATTGCTTTGGCAATCATTACTACAGCGCCCTTGGTTCGAATCGGAATATCGACGTGCAGCCTGGTGACCGCTGGCTCCTGTCCCTTCCCCTCTACCATGTGGGCGGCTTGGGCATCGTGTTTCGCATGTTACTAGGCAGGGGCACAGTTGTGATACCCGAAGTTCAGGAGAACATCGGTGAGTCCATGGAAAAATACGGCATTACGCACCTGTCCGTTGTCTCCACGCAACTCTATCGTTTGTTGAAAGAGGGCCTGGATCTGCCAACAATAAGACGGCTAAAGGCCGTTCTTGTGGGGGGCGGCACTGTCCCTTCCTCCCTGATTACCAGGGCCCACGAGGCTGGACTGCCCATCTGCACCACCTACGGATTGACAGAAATGGCTTCCCAGGTGACCACAACGGCTCCGAAGGACCACAGGGAACGTCTGTCCAGTTCTGGAAAAGTTTTGGACTATCGAAACGTGAAAATTGATGCGGGAGAAATTCTCGTCAAAGGGAAAACCTTTTTCACAGGTTATGCGGAGGCAGGAAAGATGTTCCTTCCTGTTGACGATGAGGGCTGGTTCCGAACCGGTGATCTCGGGCGCCTCGACGCTGACGGCTACCTGACGTTTCTGGGAAGACGAGATAATATGTTTATCTCCGGTGGTGAGAATATTTGCCCTGAAGAAATTGAAAGCCTCTTATGTCTTTTACCTCACATCTCACAGGCCCTGGTTGTCCCTGTCGAAGACAGAGAATTCGGTTTCCGTCCCCTGGCTTTTATCAAAACGCAAGAAGGTAAAACAGTAGACCAAAGAAAAGTCGTTTCACATCTGGAACATTATCTTCCCAGATTCAAAACCCCCGTGGCATTTTACCGATGGCCTGAGAAAGCAGACAAAGACGGACTCAAGCCGAACCGGCGTTATCTCACGAAACTGGCCCGGGAGCTGAAAAGACGAGGAGTCAGCTAGCCCCAAGGAGTACAGGTAGTAGATGTGAAAATGATATCATATGGTTTCTTTCCTCAAAGAGACCGCTGATGTTGAATCTTGAAGTGGGGTTTGCGTTGCTGGTAGTCGAGATAATGGGAAGTACGTTTTAAGAATTTTCCCCTTCCTGATTGCTTTTCTCGGGTCAGCCAACCCTCGCTATGGGCCTGAGGTCAAGAAAAGTTTGACCTCAGACTATACTCGCTATTCCACAAAAACACCAAGAACCCAAGGGGCGCCGCTCAGGAGCAGGCATTTAAAAAGTGCTGTCCCCGGCTTCCTCAATTACTGTTCTTTTAGGGTTAAAATACAGTGTTCACCCCATTTACTTGTGCCTCCATGAATACCACAGTGCTTCCCATAAAAATGGATTTCAACGAAATCGAAGGGGGGTGACAAGACTAGGATTTTGCTGATCAACAAAGGCTTTTAAATCCTGTGAAGGGCCTGAAAAAACAGCCAATTCACAACCAACCAAATTCTAAAAGGAGGGGAAAAATGGACGTTCAAGATTATTGCAAAGCTATGGACATGGAGCTTACAGCTTGAAAGGCCAAGATGTATGATGTCACGCGCAGGTTGGACCAATTGGGAAGCGCTGAAAAAGAAAAGATTTTACCCAACGTTGAGGACATGCACATGCTCGTGGTGCAGATGGATGATAGAATTTCGCAACTCACCAGAGAGTGCCCTTCGGAGTGGAGCCCCGTTAAGAAGGAGATAGACGACGCCCATATTGATATGAGGTCGAAGTTTGAGGAGACCATGTCATTTATTGGCAAGGCAGCGCCCGTCTCCATCCCCGGCTAAGAATGCCGGGGACACCTATTTCAACCTTGACGAAACTGAGTTCAAAAAAGAGGTGACACTGATGAAAATAAAGAAAGTAGAGAAGGTGGCAAAAGGCCTTTGTAAGTGTAAGAACTCTTGCTGAATCTGTTTTTGGTTTCACCGACAGGGTCGGCAGCTGCAGCTGTCGGCCTTGTTCTTCTTTGCGAGGCAAGTTTCCTAACAAGCGCTTCCAGCCGGGGCCAATTTCTGTGTAGAGGCCTTGCTTCGGAATGACTTTTTTCTCTTTTTGGCGAGGTGCACAAATGGATCTCAAGAATTACTTCGAAAATACGGAGGGCATCGGCGTGCTGGCCTCTGCGGACGCTGAGGGTAGGGTGGACGCTGCTATATATTCAAGGCCTCACGTCATGGATTCGGATACGGTGGCATTCATTATGCGGGATCGTCTGACCCATCACAACCTACAGTCCAATCCCCATTCGGCCTACCTTTTTATGGAAGCGGGAGAAAAGCATGTTGGCAAGCGACTATTCCTAACCAAAATTCGCGAAGAGCAGAACACCGAGCTGGCCTATAAACTTCGGAGGAGGAAATACTCGGAGGACAAGCAAGAACCGCTCTTCCTGGCCTTCTTCCGTATTGATAAGATCCTGCCGCTGATTGGTCCCCGAGAGGATGACTAGGGGGCAGTCATTTTGGCGGCGTTTCAGAGATTATTCTTTGTGTTACTGGTGGTGTCCCTTATGTTGTCAAACTGCTCAGGAACTAAACCAGAAGATTTGGGGTGCACTGAAGGCAGACTATCGCCTTGTCCAGACTCACCGAATTGCGTCTCTTCACAGAGTTCAGACAAATCCCATTACGTAAAGCCTCTCACCTACAGGGGCACTTTGACAGAGGCGAGGAAGGCTATTCTGTCGGTGATTGGTGAATGGCCTAACAGTGAGATGGTCAAGGTGACGGGTCATTATGTCCATGCCAAGTTCACCTCCAGATTCTTTCGATTTGTGGATGACGTTGAGTTTTATATTGATGATGAGCTCAGAATCATCCATGTCAGATCATCATCGCGCGTGGGCCATTTTGATTTTGGGGTAAACAGAAGAAGAATTGAGCGAATTCGAGTCAAGTTTGCCGTACTGACAACCTCAGAAAGCGCTTTATGAACACCAACGGCGTTTAGGCTATTGAAATTTGCAAACGATATGGCCCTCAGGTTGATGCATGAGTTGCGAAATCCTCTGGTATCCATTGGTGGCTTTTCCAAAAAAATCGCCACCGGGCACTATGCGGACGACAGATTGGCCGAATACACAGGAATCATATTCAAGGAGGCCAAGAGACTCGATATGGCGCTCAGTGAGTTGCTTGTGCAACTGGAGGCTGCCGCCCATAAGGCATAGCATGGTTTTTGCTCCCTGCTGAAGCCTTTCTGAAAGAAGAAAGTTTCATGACTCCAAGCGTTTTTGTCTCCCATGGCATGCCTGCCATTGTCGTGCAGCCGGGACCAACGCACCATTTCTTTCGGGCTCTTGGACAGACCCTTGATCGCCCTAAGGCCGTCGTCTGTGTCTCCGCCCATTGGGAAGCTGTGCGTCCCATGTTGACAGCCACGGCCATGCCCGAGACGATACATGATTTCTCCGGGCCCCAGACCCTCTTCGAAAAGGATTATCCAGCGCCTGGCGACCCGGACCTCGTCCAAGAAGCACTAAAATTGTTGAGCCATGCGGGGATTGATGCCGGCACCGATCCCTCCCGAGGCCTTGACCATGGGGCCTGGGTTCCCCTCATGTTGATGTATCCAGAAGCCACAATCCCAGTGGTGCAGCTTTCGATTCAGACGGAGTTGAATGCGAAGCATCATGTTGCTTTGGGCAGTGCGTTGCGGCCTCTGAGAGGAGATGGCGTTTTGATCCTCGGAAGCGGTGGTGCAACCCACAACCTCCCAGAGATTCATAAGTACGGTTCTGATTCTCCGGCGACAGACTACGCTTTGGCATTCGATACGTGGCTGCAAGAGGCCATAACTCAAGGCCGGGAGGAGGCCCTTCTCAACTACAAAGAAGAGGGACCATCTGCGTCAAGGAATCACCCGTATCCTGCCGAACACTTTATGCCCCTCTTTGTTCCTTTAGGGGCGGCAGGCCCGGGGGCAAGAGGTCGTTTGCTCCACAAGGCATTTATGTATGGCGTCTTGTCCATGGCCGCTTATATCTGGGATTGACCATCCCTTCAATAGGGCCGTCAAGCTATTTTCTTCGCTCGTCTCGGCCTTCACTGGCTCTTCAAAATTCGTGTGATTCGATGAAGGGCAATACGACACACGATGACATAGGATGCAGCGAAGATAGGCACCTGGAAGACAAGCCGGCAGACGCCCTTGTCCACCCGATCCACACGGTGTCCCGTTGCAGGAAACCCAAAGACATGCCAGGACCAGTATCGGCCGTCATCCATTTCAGTGATGGCAAAAGGCGCCCACAACCCCAGGGCACTTCGGACTCGGCCTTTTGAGCCCAATTGGATATAGCGCTCTGAACACTCCACAGCAAGGACGGAGGGGCCCCATTCCACCCAGCGGGAAGTGTCTGTGAGCAAATTCCAAAGGGTCGCGCAGGAGGCATTGATTATGCCACTCGTCTCAATATATGGAAATCTAAACGTCATGATTTCAGGTCAACCCCAAAGAGGCTCACCCATACAGCCAGCATGGACTATTCGAAGCTCCCCTTGGAAAGGGAATCAACCTGCCTAACGTAAGCTTCAATATTGAACTTGCGTCGTAAGCCGGCCGCGTTCATAAATCTGACTTTCCCAAAGACCGGCCTTTCTTTCCATGCCCGGTCGTGTTTGCCAAAACACCAAGCCACGCCAGCAAAGCCATTGGGATCTCTGCCATCTAACTCATACTTGTTGTTGAGATAAAGGGCGATGCGGTAGCCTTCCTCTAGGGTCTTGCTCCACTCCAGGATCTTCTTACCCCAATACATGCGCATGTAATTGTGCATCTTGCCGGTGGCGACCATTTCCTGCTGTGCAGCGTTCCAGTACGGATCATGGGTCCGTGCCGTCTCCCATTCCTCTAAATGGTAAACGTATTCTCGCAGATCCTTTTGGTGGACCTTTAACGTATCCTTTGCCCATTCAGGGAGTGCTTCAAAGGTGTCATAGTGGGCGTTGTAGTGGACGAAGTTCATGCTGAGTTCTCGACGAACCACCAATTCTTCCAGGTAGGCGTCTTTGGCCTTCTTGGACTTGCCTCGCGCCTGATGGACTTTCAAAGCAATATGAAGGGGAGAGATCTGCCCGAAGTGCAGATAAGGGCTCATGTGGGAACCGAGATTGAGACTCGGATCGCTCCGTCGCTCAGCATAGTCTTTAAGCTTATTTGCGATGAATGCCTCTAGGAGTTGTTCCCCGTGAGAGGCGCCGCCTCGGAAGGAATCCACAGGAGTCACCGTAACGTCAATTTTCAGGCGTGTGATGATCCCCTTCACGTCACCCAAATTCACACTTTGACACTTGAATCCCAGGGAATCTCTTTTGATGGGCATCTCTTTCAATGGCACCAAGTAACGCGAGAGATACCTTTCAATTTTTGGGCGTAAGATCCCGGCACTGTAAGCTTCCTTGTCTGATGCAACCTCCACGGGCACTACGACATCGCTTTCCACTTGGAGGACAAGGCATGAGACCTTTTCCGACACATGCCGGCGCCATTGCTTCTGAATTCGGAGATATCCTCGGTCGGTTACCACCAGGGAGGCCTCTCTGGCCAGTTGTATGGCAGCGAGCTCAGGAGACTCAAGCTTTACAACGAATTGAATGCCTTGCTTCATCAAAACATCGCGGACTTCTCTCAGGCCCTCTAACATGAACGTGTAGTGGCGGGCATTGGCCTCGGGAAAGCGGTTGGTAATCCCAAAGAGGACCAACAGGGGTTCATGTCTTTCGTTTGCCTGTTGAATAGCGAATGCCAATGCATGATTCCACGTTGCCCGCTGTGAGGCCTGCATCCAGTACAGAACGTATTTTCCCCTTTGAACGGGGCGGTCATTCAAGGCTTGAATCCGTTCAGGTTGAATCATGCCAGTATCCTTATCCCAGCCCTGCCGGCCCACTATCCTATGAAGGAATGACCGCCGTCTTCGTTTCAGCCCGTGATCACAGTTCTCAGCAGCTACCTTAAAGCCGACAGCCTGGATTGAATGATTGCTCCTTATCAATGAGAGCTGAGAGCGGGTTGGATGTCAAGAGAGAACGGACACGAGTCGGTTTCATGGACATCTCGCCTCCTTTTCATATGGTTCACGGTACAGAGGTTTTGGTTTTCCTTGAAAACTCCATTATAAAGGGTATGCTGAAAGTGCCAAGAAAAAAGCCCCTCTTAGCCTCTGAAGAGGCTCAAGGGGCCCTATTTTTGAATGAGCTCTGCATAGTCTGTGCCGATGAACCCTGGGATTCGTCGGCGAGAATCTACATGGTCGGTGATCCAAAAAATACCGTATTGGCTCGGGTAAAATACCGCCTTTACCCTATCGACTTCATCTCGAGTTAAGGCTAAAGATAAAGACGGCGAGGGCCGTATCCTAAATAGTGAGTCATATGACCATCAGGAGGAGACTCGACTGGTGGTAAGGCTTTGGTCACGTTGATAAGCCGATCCGATGTCGAACCTCTGAGTGGCACTCAAACAAAGGGGGTGAACCCATGAAGATCAGAAAGGTGGTAAAAGTGTCTCGAGGCTTGTGCAAGTGCAAGAGCTCTTGCTAGTGCCATGATTGGCCATCATACATACAGGGTCGATAGTGGAGATCCTGGGGCCTGTTTTTTCGGTGCAAGGCATTGAATATGCGTCAACGTGATCTGCGGTCCCCTCTTGTTTTGATTGGCTTTCTCGCTCTATCATTCATTGTTGCCTTGTCGGGAATCAGATTTCAGCCGGGTGAATGGTACGAGGGCCTGTTGAAACCGTCCTGGACGCCACCCAACTCGGCTTTTGGCCCAGCCTGGACCATGCTTTATGTCTTGATGGCAACCTCAGCCTGGATGGTATGTAAATCTGCTGGCATTGCAAGGGCCAAGGGGGCGCTTGCGGTGTACTTGTTTCAGCTTCTTCTCAATGCTTCCTGGTCCCTGGTTTTCTTTGGATTGCACCGCATGGGGCTTGGGTTTGTGAATATTGTTTTGCTGTGGTTCGCTATTGCCGCCACAGCCGGACTCTTCTGGCGGCACCACAAGGTGGCAACCATCTTGCTTGTTCCTTATCTGCTTTGGGTCGGATTCGCGGGCGTACTGAATTTCACTATTTGGCGACTCAATGCCTGAGCTGGTCAACTGTCGAGATCTATTGGAGATGGAGGTGTGCCGCCTTAACCGAGAGGGAAGGTTCATATGTCTGAACCCTTAAAAACGCCATCAAGGCAGCCCAAAAACCCATGGAGACATATGATTTGAGTTCGTTACATGGAGACGTGAAGTGATGACTGCATTGCCAACAAACATCCTGCTGACCGGCCCCACTGGATTTATCGGTGGTCGACTGCTGTATGCCCTTGATCAAGAAGGGTTTCGGGTTAGATGCCTCGTTCGCCTGTCGGAAAGGCTGGAAATCAAACGCCCCCTGAAACGGGAGCCAGAAGTGGCCTATGCCGATCTACTCCAACCGGAAACATTGCCGCCGGTCATGGAAGGCATGGACGCTGCCTATTATCTTGTACATTCCATGGGTGGCCGAAGCATACAGGAAACCAAGGCCTTTGCAGAGCGGGATCGAAGGTGTGCCAGGAATTTCCTAAAGGCGGCGGAAGAGGCTGGTTTGAAGCGAATTATCTACCTCGGAGGTCTCGGCGAGACAGGCGACAAACTCTCAAAGCATCTTGCCAGCCGGCAGGAAGTGGCGAACATGCTCCAGTCTGGCCGTGTGGAGACCACGGCACTGCGGGCAGCGGTCATTATCGGGGCGGGCGGTGCGTCCTTCGAACTGCTCCGTTATCTGGCGGAGCGTCTTCCGGTGATGATGTGCCCCCGCTGGGTAAACACCCGGTCTCAGCCGATTGCCGTTGAAAACGTGATTTCATACCTTGTGGGGTGCCTGCGCCAGCCCGCCACCTCGGGTTTGACCCTGGATATCGGAGGACCGGACATTATTTCCTATCGGGAAATGATGTTGATCTATGCGAAGGTGCGCGGATTACACCGGTTCGTTTTTACGGTCCCGGTCTTGACGCCTCGGCTGTCTGCCTACTGGATTAATCTGATAACGCCCGTCCCTGCCGGTATTGTTTTCCCCTTGGTAGAGGGCCTCAAGAACGAGGTCATTTGCAGAGACAATCGTATTCGAGACCTCGTTCCTGTGGACCTCATGAGCATGGAAGAGGCTATCTGCACCTCTCTCACCGAAACAGAAAAAGGGCCTGGTCAACTCCCTTCGAGACAAGCCTGCTTTATCCGCCAGTAAAAGAAACCCCTTTATGACAGTCTTTGCAAACCACCTGTACAAGATCACGCTCGGCCTCTGCAATGCCTATCTGATTCAGGGAGAAGGCGGGGCGTCCTTGTTGACGCCGACCATGTAAACTGCGAGAGAACCTTCATTCGGTATTTAAAAAAACACACCATTGTTCCTGACACCATCAAGCTCATTGTCATCACCCACGTCCATTTTGATCACGTGGGAGGCTTGAAGGACCTCAAGACAAGGTGCCGGTGTCCGGTGGCCGTCCACGCCATGGCAGCGTCGGCGCTGAGTGATGGGGCCGTTTTTTCCCCTCCAGGAACCAACCCAAGGCCTTTGGGGGAAATCCTTGCTGAATCACCCCAGGCACGAAAACCTACGAGTCCTCTTACAACCCCCGTACACACCTCCGGCTGCCCCCGTCAACTGGCGGTTTGTCCCAACACGGCATAGACAGGATCGGCTGTCAAAAGCCCTGGATAATAGCGATCCGTCTCAGGGCGGGGCCACCCTCTAGCTGAATAGGTTTTCAAGTTGTCGTAGCTGCCAGATTCCAGGAAGTATTCTGAGACCAAACCCGTTCGCTCAAACTCGCTCAACTCTTCCCATATTTTGATAGCCTTTGGCGGAAACCAGCGGTTGGAAAAGGTATGGATGAAGAGCCCTTCAGGCCTCAAGATCCTTGCCACATCTCGAAAAACCTCAAAGGGACGCGTCATGTACTCAACAGATACCGTGCAGATCACCGCGTCAAAGCGCCGGTCCTCAAAGGGCAACCGGGGTTCTGTGTTAAGATCATGGACCACGTATTCTGTTAGCTGGGGGTTATCGGCCATTTCTTCGACGTTTAAGCCTAGCCCAACCAGGGATCCAAGGGGAAGCGATTCCGGCACGTGAGATCTCCAGCTACTCATCAGGTCAAGCACATGCATACCTGGTCGCAGATATCTCCCGTACAGGGCCTTGATCATTGCCTGAGCTTGGCTATCAATGTGCGTAATGAGTCGAGGTTTGGCGTAGAAGATCGCGTCCTTGCTTTCATCATTCCTCATAAAAGGGTCATCTGAGAAAAAATCGGTTGGTTTTTCTCCAGAACGTGCCTGCATGCCGGGGCCATTGGTGATGGTCTCAATCCAATCCGTCAGCCTTCCACCGCGCTCATCGTCCTTTTCTCGAACATCCACCACGGTCACCTGGAGCCCAGTGGCCCTGTCGGCCAAGGGATGGTTCAGGTCCACCGAGAGTTTTGATCTGTCAACACCAATGCACCGGAACGGTTCCATGTTGGCATCATAGATATTTGCCAAGCCTTTCAGAAGACCTCTTGGATAGAACCGACCCATCCGGGGTTCAATCCGATGGCCATTGAGTTTTCGCCGTTCAAATTGTTTAGTTGGGATGTCGAAAACTTGCTTTGTAGCGCAAGAGGGCATCATCTCAGCCGGGGAAAACAGAAATTGGAGTCGATCTTTGGGTTGGCTGCCCATCAATTCGTTCGTGACGACCTTCGGGAAAAGATCGCGCCAGAAATTAACATGCTCTGCGCGATAGACCTCCGTGTGGGTTGCTAGATCACTCTTCCAGGTGAGTTCGATCTCCAGCGCTCCCAATGTATGTTCACTGATTCTTGTCATAGTTCTCTCCTTGTTCCCCTATTTTTTTACACTTCGCATTGACATGCCTTGTTGTTTTGAATGCTTACCTGTTCCTCGTAAGAATTTACCTGTGCCGTCTGCCTGCCAGATCCAATGGCAAGTTGCTTTGGAAGGGGACTCCGATGCGCATATCCCCTTTTCTTCATTTCTTGCACAAGGGCTTGGTGACGGAGATAGAGGGCCTTCAGCTTGCCTCGCCACCTTATGGTTTCTGGGTGTTTGGAATAGCCCCTTTTCCTTTGTGTCAATATTGCCCAAATAGCGTGTCATTCCCTGTGCTCACCGAGAAGATGTTGGCGACACAATTTTCCCGGAGAAACATCCCAAATCCGCATGTACCTTTCCTCCCGTTTGTGATTGAAGATCCTGCCAACTCTTTTGGATATCATTTATAAATTAAGACTGAATCAAAAGGAGTCAATCTGGCGGGAACTTTTGTTAAGGCAAGGTTTCAAAGTAGGAATTGGTTAGGCCGTCTAACAGAAGGAAGGAATGAATCCGGATGGAGAACACCTCTGCATCGGGGTGGTCGGCGAAGCCTTCGAGTTGGGCATGTCTGCTCATGAGGGCCTCTCGGATCTGGCGCCTCATGTTGTCGTCTCCGATCTGTTCAAACACGCCGGTCACAGTGAGGGCCTTGGCCTGAGAGCGCCTTGAACCACGATCTTCCTCGCGGGTGTCGATCAAGAGGCTGACCCAGGGATTTTCCCTGAGATTTCTGAATTTCTTTGTGTCTTTGAAGGTCACCATGTAAATCTCCGTGCACGCATCATTAGCCACATAGGCCATAAGAGAGGAATGGGGCCTGTTGTTGGAAACGGTGGCCAAAACGCACATATCTTTTTCTCT
The DNA here is from genome assembly GCA_016930875.1 of Deltaproteobacteria bacterium. Lineage (NCBI taxonomy): Bacteria > Pseudomonadati > Myxococcota > Myxococcia > Deltaproteobacteria bacterium. The sequence goes on from JAFGFW010000086.1 coordinate 33,699, forward strand.
CACCAGGATTTTCATCTTATCCAGCATGGTTTTCTCCTTCTTTTCATTGCCCCTTCGAGCCTAACTTGATATATCAACTTACCAAGGATTACCAGTCTCCATTTGCCCTGAGGTGGAATCCCTATGGAGATGAAGATAAGATTGGGCATCAGCGCCTGCCTATTGGGGGAAGAAGTCCGTTACGACGGCGGTCACAAACTCGATCGGTGCCTCACGGACACGCTTGGAAGATACGTGGAATATGTCCCTGTCTGCCCTGAAGTAGAAGCCGGATTTGGAATTCCCCGGGAGGCCATGCACCTAGAGGGAGATCCGAATGCCCCGAGACTCGTGACCAGGCGGACCAAGCGGGACCTCACAGAACCGATGCTCTCATGGGCCAAAAAACGGGTCTTAGAACTCGAGGCTCAAGATCTTTGTGGCTTTATATTTAAAAGCCGGTCTCCTAGCAGTGGTATGGAGCGGATTCCGGTCTTTAACGAAAAGGGGATGCCGGTCAAAAAGGGCGTTGGCCTTTTTGCACGCATTTTTATGGATCATTTTCCCTTGCTGCCTGTGGAAGACGAGGGCCGGCTCCATGATCCAAAACTAAGAGAAAACTTCATCGAATGCATCTTTGTATTTAAAAGATGGCGGGAATCCCTCTCACGAGGGAAGAGCCGGCGAGGCTTGATAGATTTCCACACGAAGCACAAGCTCCTGGTCCTCTCTCACAGCCCGAAGCATTACCAGATGATGGGAAGGCTTGTGGGCCAGGCGAAAGCGTTCGCCTTGGGAGAACTCTATCAAACTTACGAACGCCTGCTCCTGGAGGCCTTGCGACTTAAGACGACCATCAAGAAGAACGCCAATGTGCTCCAGCACATGATGGGCTATTTCAAGAAAGAGCTATCTTCCGATGAAAAACAAGAACTCCTGGAAATGATCGGTCTTTACCGTGAAGCGAGTGTTCCCCTGATCGTTCCCGTCACCCTCATGAACCACTACATTCGTAAGTATGATCAACCCTACCTTAAAGGACAATACTATCTCCGTACTCACCCCATCGAACTTCAGCTGCGAAACCACGCGTAGACCCAAAATCTCCCGATAGCAAAAACGCAAAGTGTGGTTGAGCAACTTCGCCGGCGTGCCCCGTTATGCCCTGGACTCACGGGAGATCATTCTTGATCAATATCTCTTTGGCACTGGGCAACTAAACGCATAGAGACCTTTGCATAACCCCTTCTCACTCGTTCGTATGAGCTTTTTGACCCATCCATGGGCTCGTTCACTAAATCCTAAAAACTCGGCCCAAGGGCCTCAA
>JAFGFW010000087.1 GCA_016930875.1 Deltaproteobacteria bacterium
CTTGGGGATACCATATGTCGTGATCTCAACTTGTGCCATCTGTCAACCGACCACAATATGTGGGACCGGTCGCCAGATGGCACAAGCGGAAGGCGGACTATGGCGAAGTCGGCGTGGTCAAAATGACATATTCACCGGATTCTACCTCTTACGAAGCCGTCAAGTAAAGTATTGTAAAATATAGCGCCCGGCCAGAAGGGTTATGATAAGACCCAAAAACAGCTTTATGACCTTTTGGGGTACAAACTTCTGGACCCTTGCCCCACAATACATACCGGCGAATCCGCCAACACCAAAGAGAAACCCCAGCAGCCAGTCGGGTGCGATGGCCAGACCCGTGTGAGCATACATGGGGGCGATGATGCTGTAGAAAACAACGCCGGCGATCGAGGTCAAAAACGTGCCCATGAGCGCTGCCCCGGCTATAGTGTAGACCGGCAACCCAAAAACCGCTATTAGGAACGGCGCGATAATGGCTCCACCGCCAATGCCGTAGGTTCCGCCGATTATACCTACCACAAAGGTAAGAGCAAAAAGGGCTATAGAGTTAAATGAAAAGGTCTCACCGTAGAACTCATACTCATACTTGGTGAACGAGAAATGTACAGTCCTCACCACCGCCTCTGGTGGGAGGCCCGCTGCCACTTTTGTTTTTCGTTCCTCCTGGATCTTTTTGGCTCGCTCCTTAAACTTTGCGTCCAGGGCCTTGATCTTCTCCTTTCCCTTTATGGCGCGTCCAGTGAGTTCATAAAGCAAACGCACTCCTATGTATAGAAGGACACATCCCACAAATAACTTGAATGCCCTGGGATCGGGAAGATACTTGACTCTCAGTATGGCTCCAATGAAAACTCCTGGAAGTGTGCCCACAATTATGACCCAGGTAAGGGGCCATGCCATTCTTCCCTCCCTGATATAGCGATATACCCCGCTTGGTATGGCTACTATGTTGTAAACAAGGTTAGTGGGGCTTACTGCCGGACTAACGAAACCCAAAACACTCACCTGAAAAGGAAGCAAAAGAAAAGCGCCCGAGATTCCGCCCATGGAGGTGCAGAATGAAACACAAAAGGCAACCGCAACAGGCACAATGGGAAAAACGTCTACGCCTGATACTGGAAAATGCATGATTGTTACCTCCTTTAGGAAACTGAAAGTGGCATACAATGATTCTTGTTACTGCCTGCCCCTAACATCATGAACACCAAGGCCGCCGCCACGGAATTGTTCGATAATTATCTCATAAAACTTCTCTTTCTGGGCCGGGGTCAACAACTCTTTTTCCTCCAGGATGTGATCCACCACCTCCATTTCAAGCGCTGTTTGATGTTTCACGACCTCTTTCATGGTTCCATCTATCAGTGATTTGTCAGCGGGTTCCTCAAAAAGAAGCCTTGCCAGTTCTCTTCGATGTTTGCAAAGATCCTCTCGAATGCTGGCAACCCTGGGGAGAAATACCTTGCGGATGGCTTCAACCTTTTCACTTTGCGAATCGATCAAATCAGGGATCAAGTCCAGATACCCGCGAATTTTCGGCTTTGGGCCTCGCGACTTCTTCAGGTATACGTAGATGATGGCCAAAGAGCCACACGTAAGGATAAGGGCTGACACAAATCCGAACAGATAATAGGTCAGTTGCATCATAGGCCTCCCCGGCATTGTCCTAGTCTTCTACAATAAGCATCGGCAAGCAGTGGAAACAGCTCCCGGAGAAGACCACGCACTCTACTCGCCAACAGGTTCTAAGGCCTTTATTAACTAGGCTAATTTATTCCTGAATGCTGTTTCGTAGTAGAGCATGCAACTTGAATCCCCTGCCTCAAGCCAAATCGTTTCGTAAGGGCATGCAGCGCAGTTTGAGGCTCGTATGAGCAATCTCCGGAGCGCTTTGGCATCACGAACCTGTACCTACCTGTCTAGTAGATTGTCTGGCAGTTGTGAACACATTTTTACCTTTTCTCCCCCCTTCTTCTGTTCGTTCTATTGGCCACCGTCTGTTAGGTTAAACACCTGAGACCAGAAAAACTTACTCCAAAGGAAAGATTTTTTCTATTCGGGAGAGAATGCGGGAAGATATGTGGGCTGGAGTGAGACACCCCCATTAAAGTCGGGGGCAACGTGGTTCTGCTGTGGCCGTTATTTCAAAAGGCTGTGCCCCCTTCCTTTTTGACCAAGAAAAACACTGGTAGTGAAGCCACCTCCATTCCAACCACAAACAGAATCAAATAACCGATCGAGACATCATAGAGCACTCCCAGAAGCGCACTTCCAAAAAACCAGGACGCTCCATATACTGTATTGAAGATGCCGTATGCGAATCCCCTGCGCTCGATAGGCGTCAGATCAGCGATTGCCGCACGCATGATGGTTTCATGAATCCCCATTACTGCGCCCCAGAGCACAATAGTTGTCACTGCAAGGCTGTAACTGTGCGAAAATGCAAAAAAGGGGATAGGAAGAGTCAACACGGGGATGGTTATCAGCGACACCAGCCCGATTCTGTCGTATGTCTTGCCGATAATAAGAGCTACCAACGCATCCACGCCCATTGCAATCGCATAAAATATGGGGATTTGGACATCTGAAACAATCGATTGAACTTTGAAATGATAAGAGATTAGCTGGAAGTTGGCAAATCCCGCCACACTCAAGAAACTAAACAAGGCGTAGGACCAGAAAACTCTCGGCAGCCTGCCTTTGGCCTTGCTATTCTGCCCGCTTGTCCCACCAGGAGTCTCAAGTTTCTCAGGTGATGGAACTTTTGCTCTTGCCACCAGAAGAATGCCTACACATAAGAGAGCAGGTATCCATAGAATAGTAAAGCCTTCACGATAACCACCTTGAAATAGAAAGACGGCAGAAAAGATCAAAGGGCCGATAATGGCGCCAATCTGGTCGATTGCTTCATGTATGCCAAATCCCAAACCTCTCCCCACTTGCTTTGTGGCGTGCGAAAGTATTGCGTCTCTAGCCGGGGTCCTGATGCCTTTTCCCATTCGCTCCAGAACAATAAGGAGGGCCGCAACCTGCCAATAACCGGCAAATGCCAGTAGAGGAATGAAAACGAGTAGTGCATAGCCCACGATTGTGATAGGCCAATATCGGTGAGTGCGGTCTGCAAGATACCCAGATACTAAACGCAAAAAATATCCGACGAATTCACCGAGGCCTGCTACCAAACCAACGATGCTGGCGCTTGCACCCAAAACAGCCAAGAAAGGGCCGGTAACACTCCTTCCTCCTTCGTATGTTATGTCTCCAAAAAGACTAACAATTCCCAGAAGGATGATAAATTGAAACGCCACCTTTTTGGGGTTTTCTGCTGTCATGGCGCACCAGAGCAAAGGTTGGAGGGGCTGCAAGCCTCCGTCCCGTTTTTGCCCTAAAGGGATAAAACCCAGAGCCATTCTTTGTCTTACAAAGACTGTACCTGCCGGCGGTAATCGAGGAGTTCAACCCTGATTTTCTCAATAACTGACAGCCGGCCCGAAAGGTTTGTGAGGGTCTGAGAGACTTGCTGTTCGCTCTGGTCTTTTAGCGCAACTGCTCTTTTCAAGGCATCTCTGATGGCCGAAAGGGTGAGGTCGATTTTGTCATTGAGGTCTTTCCGAAACTTTCTCGTCGTGTCGTCTGTTCGCCTGATCAGGTCATAACGCACCCGACCACAGTGCCTTTCAAAAACGTCTTTAGCCATAGTTCGCATCCGCTTGAGAATTACACCCTTGGTGACAAAAGTAGGCAGGGCTGAACGAATCCCTAGCTGGATCAGCGCTGTGGCGTCCGGATCATCGCGCAGGAGGAAGTAAAAATCACTCTTGCCGGTGAGTTTTTCCACCGTGGTAAAGGGCTTTAGCTTTACCTCAAAAAGGTCTGAGGCCAGCCGGACAATGCTTTCAATAGTTTCATTGGTGCGGTTTGCCAGATCGACATAGATGCTCTCCAAGGCTTCGGCGATCTTTTCTGATTCATTGTTTCTGAAGGTGGAGAAGACGTTCAGGATCTGTCCAAAAACAAAATTTTCCATCTCCTTCTCAAGTTCGCGGCTGCCAGGGCTCTTTGCCACCTTTTCTCCGAATATTGCTTCTACGTCCCTTACCAAGGTCGGGGTTTTGTCTTTTTTCAGTGCTTCCAGGTCGTCATCGAGCATTTCGTGCAGCTTCTTGACCTGGCCTTCCAGGATAAACGCCTTCTGATCCCGCTCCTTTTCGGCAACTCTGGCGTGATCTTCAAACTTCGCGATCTTCGCTTTTAACTCATCAAGGGAGAGTTTGGCCGCCTCCTGTTCGAGCTTGTACGCCATGCTTTCATCGGCGATATGTCTAAGGAGAGCCGAGATAACCGCCTGAAGGAATGCTATGCCCTTGTCATGGTGCAGAAAATGCTTCAGATCGTTTTCAAAAGTCAAAAGCCGGGATCGGGCCAGCTTTTCAGAATCGCCTTTGAGTTTCCCATCAAGGGCCAGCTTGGCCGAAACCGGCCATATGTTGACTTCTTGCTCCAGATCTCTTGTCAGAATGTCTCCGGTAAAAGCCGAGGCCTCATTCAAGTCCTTTTCATCCACCACGTCAATTTTGTTTAGAACAAAAAAGAGCTTATCTACGTAGCCTCGCATGTCCTTCAGAAACCGGTGTTCTGACTCGCCGACAGGGGGATCGGCTGTGACAATGAAGACCCCTGCGTCCACGTAGGGCAGATAGGCATAGGCTATGTCCGTATTGTGTCTGAAAACCGAGCCTACCCCCGGAGTATCAATAATGCGGACGCCACCTTTGAGATAATCGCAAGGATATAAGACTTCCACATGTTGTACGCAAAGTCTGTTCTCAGGATTGCCCCTTTCAGTGACAAAATTAGGAATATCTGAAAGTTGGACTTCTTCCTCGTGCCCGTTCAGGTAATGGACGATGGCCTTGGTCTCCCGGCCGAAACGAAGAATGGTAACGATCGATGTTAAAGGCACAATAGCCGTGGGCACAATTTCAGCCCCCAACAGGGCGTTAATAAAGGTTGACTTTCCCCTCTTGAACTGACCCATGACGACCAAGTTAAACTGCTGTTGAGTCAACTTTTCATTGAGTTCTTGAAGCCTCTTGTTACTGTCTTCTGCCCTTATTTTAGACAGCCTCTCGACAATCTCCAGGAGGCTATCTCTGATTAAAGCATAGTGGGTTGACATGTCGGCACCTCCCCAAAATGAAGCTCCCCGCAGTCCCGCCGAGGCGGGACGGGGTATGAAAACGGAATTGCGCCGTAGTTCGCCTTGCCTTCGCGCAGCGCAGGCGCTTGCGCCGCGTGTCATCCTTGCAGCAAGTCGCCGACGCGCCATAGCTTGGGCGAC
>JAFGFW010000088.1 GCA_016930875.1 Deltaproteobacteria bacterium
CGACCTGCCTGCCGGCAGGCAGGTCCATCCCGCCTGGCTGCGTTGCTCGTCGGTTAAATAGCTTGCTATTCGCCCTCCTCGCGCCTTACCATGCGTGCGCCTCGACTCCTGAAAATGTAAACTTGTTTCTTCGCGAACCCTTGGGCGACGGTGCGCTGCAGGCTATTTCGGTAAAGGCGAAAAAAAACCCCTCATTCGGAAACACACGGGAGATGGGGGATGGGCACTGGCTGACTTTGTATAAACTTATATATATATGTATCAATAGGCATCTTGTCAAGGAGGAATTGTTCTCTTTTCTTGCACACAAAACAGGCTTGGGAATAAAGAGTAGACGATTCTGACTCATTGACTTCGGATGGGCTTTGTGTTTTTAGTGTGAAAAATCGTCATGTATGTCAGTGGGTAGGCTTGGGTGAAGCCTACGTTTGGCTTTTCTTTGTTTCTTTGAATAGTTAAACGGATGGCTATTCAGTTTAGGTCATTCACGAATGGAGCCGGTATCCGAAATTGTGCCCGCGGGAAACCAAGTCCACTAGTGTTGATTGGCCCCCAACCATCTCAAGTTCTAATGTTAGCTCCAGGCATTGAGATGGACGTGTTCGGCAAGACGATATCTCAATGACGCATTCCGGAGGATCCGTGTGAGGGAGAGCATCTACAAGGGACTAGCCCAGCACCTGAACAATCTTCCAGGGGGTTTCCCTCCCACTGAAACCGGGGTGGATCTCCGCATCCTGCGCCGCCTGTTTGCTCCTGAGGAGGCAGAGCTTGCTGTGCATCTGACTTTGATTGCCGAGGAGCCTCGAGTCGTGGCGCGTCGAGCTAAGCTTCCCATACAGGAGGTCGCCCCGCGATTGGAGGAAATGGCCCGAAAAGGACTCATTTTCAGAATCGAGTCGAAAGACAGACCCACTCGTTATCGCGCCCTGCAGTATGTTATCGGCATCTGGGAGTTCCACGTCAACGACTTGGATATCGAACTGATCCGGGACATGAACGAATACATTCCCACTCTTTTTGATGGTGAAATCTGGAAGAAGGCTCCCCAATTGCGCACAATACCTGTGGGGCGAAGTATCAGTACCGAGCTCAAAGTGCTACCGTATGAGGGGATAGAGGAGCTTGTGCAGGTCCAGAAAAAGTTTGTGGTGGCGCCGTGTATCTGTCGGCGAGAGCATAGAATGGTGGGTAAGGGTTGCGAAAAACCGGAGGAAACATGTTTCGTTTTTGGGATTGCAGCCGATTACTACGAACGCAACGGCCTTGGTAGAGTCATCGATAAACAGGAAACTCTGGAAATCCTGAAAAAGGCCGACGAGGCCGGGCTGGTTCTTCAGCCAAGCCATGCCAAGCAGATCGTAAACATATGTTGCTGTTGTGGTTGCTGCTGCCAGGTACTAAAGAACCTCAAACGCTATCCCAAGCCGGCAAGTTATTTCTCCACTTCCTTTCTGGCAACTATCAACCCCGACACCTGCCAAGGCTGTGGAATCTGTGTAGACCGCTGCCAGATGGACGCGCTGCGTCTTGAAAACGACAAGGCAGTATTGGACCTAAGTCGATGTATTGGCTGCGGCCTGTGCGTTTCAACTTGCCCCACCGAATCTCTGACCCTCGTGCGTAAGCCTGAACCTGAACAGTCCAAAGTACCAAGAACAATCGTCGAGGCCTCCATCAGATTGGCACGGGAGCGTGGCAAGCTGGGACCCGGCAAGCTAGTTCAGATGCAGGTGAAATCGAAGATGGACAGGCTGTTGGCTTCGAAGTAAGCATTTCAGCCTCCAGCTTTCAATAACCCAGGTCAATTTAAGGTCCCCCGACAAGGAAATCTGAAGGTAAGCAAGTTGTTTTGTAACTTCTCAATAAGGTCGGGCATTCCAACAGCTTCCCTCTTTGAGAAAGGCCCGTCCTGCCCGCCCTGGAGCGACAGAAGTGGACCATGCCCACGGGAGAGAAACCCGGTCTGGGCCAGGGACGCGACAGAAGTTGGACAATGCCTCGGAAAGAGAAACCCGGTCTGGGCCAGGCGGATTGAGGGCGATGTTCCCCAAAGCAGGCCTGCCTTATTGAGAAGTTACGTTGTTCTGGCAATCCGCATTCGAGCCACTTCATTCGATACATATTTGATGCGGGCCAGGGTTATGATATCATTTTGGATGACTTTGCGTGAATCTTGCACGATGTTAGCGCTAACCACAGTCCTGTATGAGCTTTAAGGCATTAGCAATGTTTGAAGTTTCAGAAGAAGCAAGGGAGATGGTGACTGAGTTCTTGCAGACAAGGAAACAAACCTCTCCTGTTAGAATTATGGTTTCCGCCGGCGGATGAGGCACACCTTGTCTGGCAATGGCTCTGGATGAGCCGCAAGAAGATGATGAAGTTTTTGACAATAACGGCTTGACTTTTTTGGTAGACAGGCAATTGTTTGACATCGCCAAGCCCATCCGTATCGATTTTACTAGAACAGACACGGGAGGAGAATTCACCATCTCCTCCACCATTTTTGAAAATAATTGCTCCCTTGCTGAGGATCCTAGTTCATGTCACGCTTCCTGTTCTATGTCATGAGCAAGCGCAATCTTTGATTCATTGGTTCCAGGACTTTTTTCATAATGTTAATCTCAAATTAACTATGAAGGGATGTCAACACTATGAAGCACAAAAATATTCCATTAAATGAACGTATCATCTTTGCCTTAGATGTGGACTCCAAAGAAGAAGCAGAAAAATGGGTTAATCTGTTAGGAAACCATATAAATTTCTACAAAGTCGGCCTGCAATTGTTCCTGGCGGAGTGGTTTCCTGTTATCGAAATGATTACAGAGCGTGGCCACAAGGTTATGGTTGACCTCAAAATTTTCGATGTTCCGGAAACAGTCAAATTGGCCCTTAGACAGTTAAGAAATAGAAATATTACGTTTACTACTGTGCATGGCAATGATCCAATTCTTCGGGCTGCAGTTGAAGAGAAAAAAGGTGTTAAAATTCTTTCCGTTACTGTATTGACCAGCTATGGGGAAGAGGACATGGAGGAAATGGGCTTTTCCGGTACAATTGAAGATTTGGTTTTTTCTCGAGCCAAACGTGCTTTGAAGCTGGGGTGTGACGGCGTTATTTCTTCTGGTCTTGAAGCGCCTCGCCTAAGAGACGCTTTGGGTGACAGTTTTCTCATAGTTACTCCCGGTATCAGGCCAGGCAAGAATGTTGAAATCCCCGAAGATGATCAAAAACGAATCGTAACAGCTCAAGATGCCATAATAAATGGCGCTGATTATGTGGTTGTCGGTCGCCCTATCAGCAAAGCTAAGGATCCCATTGCCATCGTAGAATCCATGCAAAAGGAAATCCAAAAAGCGTTAGTTTCATAACCTCTTTCTTTTCATCCCATCTCATTTATGGAAAATCACTTTATTGGCGATGCGTAACAGCATTTCCCAAAATATGATTCGACAAAAGATAAATTCATTGACCGTTTGGTTTTTTGAAAACCTCTTTGAATATGAAGGAATCCGCCACTTCATATCAACGCGCACAGGCGGCTGCAGCGCCTCGCCCTGGGAGTCTTTGAATCTGTCGTTTAATGTGGAAGATGATCCGCAAGATGTGCTCAAGAACCGGAAACTACTTGCCGGATCCCTCGGGTTTTCACTGGCCGGCCTGACCACGGCCAAGCAGATCCATGACTGTCACGTAGAGATCGTATCCGAATCATTGCGAGGCAAAGGCGGCTCCGATTACAAGGGGGCCATTGACGCGACAGATGCTATGGTCACCAATGGGCCGGGGATTTGCCTAATGGTTCTGGTGGCTGACTGCGTGCCGATTCTTTTTTATGATCCGGCAAGAAGCGTGATCGGGGTAGCCCATGCAGGGTGGAAGGGCACGCTAAGGTGGATAGCTCAAAAAACCGTCAAGGTTTTCCAAGAACAATTTGGCTCTTCACCTCAGGACATTCTTGCTTGCATTGGACCGTCCATAGGTCCCTGTTGCTATCAAGTCGGCCAGGAGGTTGTTTCTCAGGTCAAGGATGTCTTTGGAACCAAGGCGGGCTGTGTCAGAAAGGAGTCTTCTGACGGCAAAGGATACTTTGATCTGTGGACAGCCAACCTGGACCAGCTTCTCCAGATCGGTATCCCTGAAAAAAACATAGAAGTGGCAAGAGTCTGCACGTGCGATCATCCATATCCATTCTTTTCATACCGGCGTGAAAATGCAAAGACAGGAAGGTTCGGCGCCGGGATTGTGATTTGTTAGGGAGAAACACGGATCATTTTTCGGTTTTTCTTCTCGAACCATACCACTCGATCTGGCGGCATATTCCACGAATCATCCTAACATCGCGTCCCCGCATGTGTATCCTGGAAAAAAACCTCCGTATGTGCTGCATCCAGTAGTCAGGATTTTCTGGGTTGATAAAACTAATATTGATGAAGGTCTTTTTTAGTTCTTCGTACATATCCTCCAGTTCGTGACGAGCAGCCAGGCGGGGGACAAAACCTTCGGTACTTTCTCTGCTTGCCAGAAATACTTCATAGCAAAGGACCATAATGGCCTGAGCCAGATTTATGGATGTAAATCCTGCCGTGGGAATGGTCACCACGGCCTGACAAAGGCCCAATTCGGCATTCGTAAGGCCTGAGCTTTCAGGCCCAAAAAGAAGGGCTACGCGGTTTTTCTGGGATATAGGGACGAGTCTCTCAGCCAGTTTGCCGGGATCTGAGATGGTCGGTCGCCTGCTCCCCACCCGGGCTGTTGTACCTACAACATACTGAAACGGGGCCAGGGCTGTCTGCAGGTCTTCGAACACCTCCATTGTCTCAACGACGTCGACGGCAAAATGGGTGGCCATCTTGAGTATCCGCGTCAAGTCGCAGTCCCTGGGATCAACCACAATCAACTGGCTGATGCCCATATTGCAGGCTGCGCGGGCCGATGCGCCGATGTTTTCGGGATAGCTGGGTCGATGAAGTACAATGGCAATGTTGCTAAGATTTACCCGTGTGGACATGGGCAATGGCATCATGCCCCAACTAACTCAAGGGCGCCAAAAAAGTAACTGATCTCAAAAGCAGCGGTTTGAGGGGAATCAGATCCATGAACAACATTTTTCCGGCCGTCTGTGGCAAATTCCCTGCGTATGGTTCCCTCTGCCGCCTCCTCATAATTCGTGGCCCCCATCATTTCGCGGTATCTGGCAATAACGTTCTCTCCTTCAAGGACCATGGCTATTGAGGGGCCCGAACTCATAAAATCCGTTAAACCTTCAAAGTAGGAACGCCCCCTGTGTGCTGCGTAAAACCCTTTTGCCTGTTTCTTTGACATGTAAACCATCTTCATCGCAACGATCTTGAATCCAGCCCCCTCGAGCCGCTTTATCACCTCGCCAATGAGGCCCCTTGCAACACCGTCCGGTTTGATGATGGACAAAGTCGTTTCCTTCATAGCCTGACCCTTCTGAAATTTTTCTGAAATACGGCAGGTTCCCTACCAAAAAGACAAAGAGAAAGCAAGAAATGGTTCTGGATGCATTGTTGCGACAAGGGAGATGGGGGCATGCGAAAAGAGCAGGAAAGGAGATTTTAGGCCCAGAGGCGCTTTTTCACATTTTTTAACTCACTGTCTTTCACCGGATAGATGTGATACACGATTTCATCCGGAGTAAACCAGAGTTTTATTTCTCTTTCTGCTTCCTCAGGGTTGGCTGAAGCATGCATTACGTTTTCGTAAACTCCGGAAGTAGTAATTCTTCCATAGGCGCCCCGAATAGAGACAGAATTTGCTTCTTCAGGATTGGTGGCGCCACAGATTTCTCGCACTTTCTGAATAGCCTCTTCCCCGTGGTAAACCAGGGCCATGACTTTCCTTCTTTCGTGGAACTCCCCCATGATATAGCCAATCAACTCCTCAAAAAAGGGCTTGCCTTTCAAAAAGATGTAGTGTTCTTCAGCCAATTCTCTGCTTACACGGACAATCCTTGCCCCGGCAATTTCCAGGCGTGTCTCCGACAACCGCGTAAGGATGTTACCGGTAAGAGACTTTTTCAAACCATCAGGTTTTATTAGAACCAGTGTTTGTTCAACAGCCATAACGCATACCCAGAGCTCAACCCACAAGGATTTCTATCCGCCTTCTGCTTGTGCCATCTGGCGACCGGTCCCACATATTGTGGTCGGTTGACAGATGGCACAAGTTGAGATCACGACATATGGTATCCCCAAG
>JAFGFW010000089.1 GCA_016930875.1 Deltaproteobacteria bacterium
AACTTGTAATATTGGAGGGCTGGGGACATCCCCCGTACCCTCAAATGCTAACTCTTATATCTAAATTCCAGTATACAAGGCATTTTTTTCAGGCATTCGTGAGTTCGCGGAGCGCCTGGCCCGCTTCAAGGGGGCAGATCAAGGCCACGTCTCTGGGCGTGGATTCTTTACCCCTTTGGCAAGTATGGGGTGAGGTCCCTGACGTATGTTGTTAACACCCTAAATCCGCTGTCAGTCAAAGCAGAAACGGCTTTCTCCTTATCCGCGGCAGCCACTCTCATGACGAGTTGATATACTCCAGGGAATTCTCTCGCCGGCCAAGTGACAAGACTCCGAATATTGATCTGTTTCTCTTTGAGGATTCTGGACACCTCTGCCACGATCCCGATGCGATCCTCAATCAGAACCGTGAAACGGGAACTGTCCGTGTCGATGCCGATGGCTTGAAGCAGCACATCCATGACGTCGGTGGTTGTGATGATGCCCGCGAGCTTTTCCTTTTCCATGATAGGAAGTGCGCTGATCCTGTTTTCTTGCATGATACGAGCCGCACGCTCAATGGTTGTGTCGGGCGAGATGGTAATGATCTTTTTCCTCATGATCATATCTACTGTCAACTGCTTCAGCAGATAGTTCAACTCATGAACGCTAAGTGTTGTTGCCGGAGATGCCCAGCTCTGCTTAAGATCCCTATCCGAAACGATCCCCACCAGATTTTCATCCTTGTCTACAACGAGAAGGTGGGCAATTCGCCTTTCAGCTATTATATTCTGTGCTTGTACAAGCGAAGTATCAGGTGGCACTGTGACAAGGTCTGTGTGCATGACACGGCCAACATACATCAGGGATACCTCCTTTGGATGACGCGGTGATACATTCAGGGGCCAACCCCCCAACTTTAATACATATATATATCATCACCCTTTAATTTCGACAAACTTTTTCTTAAACACTCTTCCGTTTTCCAGTGCATAAGTCTTCAAAACGACTTTCAGGCGATTTTCTGCAAACAACTGAATGCATGCCGGGTAGAGCTCCCACTCAAGCTTCAGGCCCTTAGCCCTGACCGACTCAAGGGTATCTTCAGGCACGATTTCAAAGGCTTTCTGCCCAATAATGGGTCCTGTGTCTTCTCCATAGTCCACGAAATGAACCGTGCATCCTCCCACTTTACACCCATAACGATAGGTGTCCCCGTAGCCGTCCACACCCGGAAAAGACGGCAGGAGCGCAGGATGAATGTTCATAATCCGGGGGCTTGACGGATCTGTGTTGGTCCGATCTATGAAGTAGGGAGTAAGGACTCGCATGAATCCGGCCAAGACCAACAGGTCAAAGGGGTAGACAGCCATCTTCTTGAGCAAATCTGCCTCTGCGACAGCCCTCGTAGAAAAGAATCTTGCAACTTTTTCTTTGCCTGAAGCAGGCGGCTTTAGCTCTTGTGAGGCCAATATTTTTTTCAGATCCAAATCCCTGGGCACAAGGTTTTCCAGTCGCTGGTCTCGCGCTCGCCCAAAGATGGCCTTATAATCAGTTACAAATGTGGGAATCCCGTGTTTTTCCGCCCTATTCAGCCCATGGGCATCAGGGTTATCCGAACCCACAAAGACGAGCCTTCCGTCTATCTGGTCAGACTCGCAGGCGTCAATAATAGCCTGCAAGTTGCTTCCCCCTCCTGAAATCAGTGCCCCAATGCGGATTTTATCAACCATAGGTGAAGCATTAGCAGCACGCCCTCAAGGCTGTCAACAACGTTGGCTTTTAGTTGCAAAATTCGTGTTTTTGGCCTTGACTTTGAACCCATTAAAATTTATTGTTTTTTCATGCAAAGTCACCGTCTTGCACGCCTACTTCGGATGATTGTCGAAGTCAGGACCCAGCCGCACAAGCATCCCGTACAGATCGCCAAAGACCTTGGAATCTCTCTTAGGCAATTCTACTACGACAGAAATGAACTGGCCCGGATGGGATTCCGGTTTTCCAGGGCAAAGGGGCAGTTTGCCATCCTTAGCGACCCCCTGATCACCATAAGCGAGTTCCCGCTGAGCGAGATCTTGTCACTTGTTTTGGCTGCCCGCCATCTGTTTGCCACCCAGGATTTCTCCGTCGTGAGACGCGCCCTTAATGGCCTTTATGCCATTGTCAACCACATGCCGGAATCTCAAAAACAGCTTTTGAGGCCTCTAATCCAGGATGTGATTATCAAAGACGGTTTTGGTTGCAGGCCGGATATTCTCGAAGACATCATTCGTGCAGTGGAAGAGAAAAGACGCATCATAGTCCGTTTTCGGCACAGCGCCCGAGAAAGACGAGTCGCATTGGATCCCTTTGATCTCTGTTTAAGCCGGTCCAAGCTGTTCTTGGATGCTTACTGTGTCGAAAGAAAGAGGCGCTCACGATATCGGGTCGCCACCATGGACAGAATCGTATTCACACCGCTATATAGACCGGAAAATTCTCATGCAACCTGATTTTGCGAACTCGCCAGGAGATTTCATAACCGTTTGACAATGGCCTGCCGGGCTTATTATGGTAAGATTTTTAAGCGACTACGCGATAGATAGAAGGAGGATTTATGAAAGAAGTTGTCATTGTGAGTGCGGCGAGAACAGCTGTCGGAGCATTTCAAGGGACCCTGTCGAATATCTCGGCCACTGACCTGGGAGCGTATGCCATTAGAGAAGCCATGAAACGCGCAGGGATCTCTTCAGAAGATGTTGATGAAGTGATCATGGGCAGTGTCCTCCCGTGCGGTCTGGGACAGAATCCGGCCAGACAGGCCTTGATCAAGGCAGGCCTTGAGTATGATGTGGAAGCCTTCACAGTAAACAAGGTTTGTGGTTCGGGTTTAAAGTCCGTCATGCTGGGCGCCCAGGCTATGATGACAAACGATGCGGACGTGATCGTGGCCGGCGGCATGGAAAATATGAATCTTGCGCCCTATTTCTTGAAAAAGGCTCGAACAGGGTATCGCATGGGAGACGGCAAACTGATTGATGGTATGGTGCACGACGGCCTGTGGTGCCACGTCAATGACTTTCACATGGGTATGAGTGCGGAGCTTTGTGCGGAAAAGTATGAGGTTACCCGAGAGGATCAGGATGAATTCGCGCTGAATTCTTACAACAAGGCCTTAAAGGCACAGAGTGAAGGGGTATTTGACCAGGAGATATTTCCTGTAGAGATACCGCAAAGAAAAGGCGATCCAATCTCCTTTGCAAAGGACGAAGTGGTCCGTCCAACCTCCATGGAGGCCTTGGCCAAACTTGCGCCGGCCTTTAAAAAGAACGGCACGGTGACGGCGGGAAATGCCTCCAAGATTAGCGACGGGGCTGCGGCCGTAGTCCTGATGACCAGAGAAAAGGCTGAAGCCATGAACTTGAAACCCCTGGCCCGTGTGGGCGCACAATGCTCCGTGGCCATTGACCCAAAATACGTTCTCATAGCGCCCATCTACGGCATCCCCAAGCTCCTGAAAAAAGCAGGCCTTGCCACTGGCGACATTGACATCTTTGACATCAACGAAGCCTTCTCTGCTTCAAGCGTGGCCATTACCAAGACTTTGGGACTTGATCCTGCCAAGGTGAACATGCGGGGCGGGGCAGTGGCGCTCGGTCATCCTATTGGCGCCAGCGGCGCCAGGGTTCTTGTGACCCTGCTGTATTTGATGAAGGATAACGATGCAAAACGCGGAGTGGCATCACTATGCCTGGGCGGCGGCGAGGCCGTCTGTTTGCTGTTAGAAAGGGATTAAGGAGGTTGTTATGTCTTATAAGATGATTAGACTTGAAGTATCCGAAGCCATTGCAACCCTTACATTTGATCGGCCCAAGGCGCTCAATGCCCTTAGCCCGGAGGTGATCGGAGAATTTCATAAGGCCATTTCCGAGGTTGAGAGGATGGATGAAGTCAAGGTCCTCATATTGACAGGGGCCGGGAGGGCCTTTGTGGCCGGCGCTGACATTCAAGTGTTGCAAGGCCTTGACCCGCTTGGCGCGAAGCAGTTTGCGCTGGCCGGACAATGGGCCCTGTTCGCCCTGGAGGCCATGGATATTCCGGTCATTGCTTGCGTTAATGGCTTTGCCTTGGGAGGTGGTTGCGAAATCGCCATGGCTTGCGATTTTATTTGTGCTTCAGAAAAGGCAAAACTCGGACAGCCGGAAATTAACCTGGGGCTCATACCAGGTTTTGGCGGAACGCAGCGTCTGGCCCGCCTGGTGGGAAAAGGACGGGCAAAGGAACTCTGCATGACAGGGCGCATCATCACTGCCCAGGAAGCCTTTGCCATGGGCCTGGTTACAAGGGTATTTCCAGCAGAAACCCTGATGGAAGAGACGCTTAAGATAGCAAAGGCGATAGCAGAAAAAGGTCTTGTGTCTCTCAGGGCCGTTAAGCATGTTATTGACAACGGATTTGACGTGGACCTAAAAAACGGGTGTGCCCTGGAAGCAGACGCATTTTCCATCTGTTTTGCCAGCCCCGACCAAAAGGAGGGAACCACTGCCTTTCTGGAAAAACGAACGCCCAAGTTTTCGGGAAAGCTGGTGTGACAGAGGAGGTAATATGAATTTTGAGCTGACCGAAGAGCAGAAAATGATCAGGGACATGTGCCGGCGTTTTGCAGAAAATGAAATCAAACCTGTGGCCGCCCGACTTGATGACAAAAAAGAACATCCGGTTGAATTATGCCAGAAGATGGGAGAATTGGGCCTCATGGGAATTGCCATTCCGGATGAGTATGGCGGGGCCGCGATGGACTATGTCTCTTACATGTTGGCTGTTATTGAAATATCTAAGGCTTGTGCATCTACCGGCGTGATCATGTCGGTGAATAATTCCCTGTACTGTTTTCCCATCAACACCTTTGGCAGCGACGAGCAGAAGCGCAATTATCTCACGCCAGTGGCCAGTGGCAAGGCGATCGGTTGCTACGCCCTGACCGAAGCGGGGGCCGGCTCAGACCCGGCTTCCTTGCGAACCACTGCGGAGCTTGACGGAGACACCTGGGTCATCAATGGAGAAAAGAAATTCATCACCAGCGGCAATGTAGCGGATTATTGCGTCCTGGCCGCAATGACAGACAAGCAAAAAGGATACAAGGGGATCAGTTCTTTTGTTGTTGACTTGAAAAATACCCCTGGTTTTTCAGTGGGCCGCGTGGAAGACAAGATGGGAATCAAGGCCTCCGGCACTGCAGAAATGGTTTTTACTGACGCCCGTATCCCCAGAGAGAATATCATCGGAGAAGCTGGGGCGGGCCTGAGGCAGATGCTGACGACTCTTGATGCAGGCCGTCTCGGAATCGGGGCGCAAGCAGTGGGGATCGGCCGGGCAGTCCTGGAAGAGGCCCTTGAATATTCAAAGGTGCGCGAACAGTTCGGAAAACCGATCAGCAGATTTCAGGCAATTCAGTGGAAACTCGCAGACATGGCCACCGAGATGGATGCAGCTGAACTCCTGCTTCTAAGGGCCGCCTGGTTGCAGGATCAAGGCAAGCCCTTTGAAAAGGAGTCTGCCATGGCCAAAATGTATGCCTCAGACATTGCTATGCGGGCTGCTGTGGAAGGAGTTCAGATACTTGGCGGATACGGCTACTGCAAGGAGTTTCCCATGGAACGTCATATGCGCGATGCCAAGATTTGCCAGATCTATGAGGGAACCAATGAGATCATGAGGTTGGTTATAGCGCGGAATCTCTTGAAACAGACAAAAAAGAAGTAAGTGGAACTCGAAAAGGGGCTCATACAGGTCTACACAGGCGACGGAAAAGGCAAAACCACGGCAGCTCTGGGTCTTGCCCTTCGCGCCCTGGGCCAGGGGCTGAAGGTCATTATGATTCAGTTCTTGAAAGGAGACAGCCGGACCGGTGAATTGGCCATGGGCAGGCGCCTCTTTCCTGATCTCGAGATCAAGCCTATGGGGAGAAAGGGTTTTGTTGGCCCGGAGGGCCCTGGGCCAGAGGACCTGAGCCTGGCAGAAGCTGCCCTCGAGGAAGCCAGGAGGGTTCTGGACAAAAGGCTTTGCAATCTCCTCATCCTGGATGAGATTAATGTGGCGGTCTCCATGGGTCTGGTTCCCGAAGATGCCGTGTTGGATCTCATGAATACCAAACCAAATGATGTTGAGCTGGTCCTTACAGGCCGAGAGGCTCCCTCATCATTCATTCAAAGGGCCGACTTGGTGACTACAATGCAATGCATCAAGCATTATTTCAACCAGGGACAGGCGGCTCGGGTTGGTATAGAGCTTTGAGAGGAACTCAATGAACGCACTGTTTAAGCTAGATGAAGTCGGCAAGATAAAGTTGGGCAAAAAGGCCTGGCAGGAGCAACTTCAAAAAAAGCCGGCAGGCCTCCGGTCAGGCAAGGAGACCTTTACCACAGTTTCAGGAAAGGAGATAGAACCACTATACACGCCGGTTGACATAAACGACTTTGACTATACGGACAAGCTGGGTTTCCCGGGGCAGTATCCTTTTACCAGAGGTGTACAGGCCTCCATGTATCGGGGCAAACCGTGGACCATGAGGATGTTTGCGGGCCTTGGAAGCGCGGAGGAAACCAACGAACGGTTTCATTATCTGGTCAGCCAGGGGCAGACCGGGCTCTCCACGGCCTTCGACATGCCAACACTCATGGGCTATGACACCGACGACCCCAAAGCCAGCGGAGAATGCGGAAAGTGCGGTGTGGCCATCGACACCTTGAAAGACATGGAAATCCTCTTTGATGGACTGCCTGTAGACAAACTCACCGCTTCCATGACGATCAACCCCCCGGCTCCGGTCCTGTGGGCCATGTATATTGCCACGGCAGAAAAAAGGGGGATTCCCAGGGAAAAACTGGGCGGAACCATTCAGAATGATATGCTAAAGGAATTTATTGCCCAGAAGACCTTTATGTGCCCGCCTGAGGCCTCCATGCGCCTTATTGTTGACACTATTGAGTTTGGAACCCTGGAGGTTCCCAGGTGGAACACCATAAGCATAAGCGGTTATCACATCCGCGAAGCAGGTTCTACGGCCGTGCAGGAACTCGCCTTCACCCTGGCCGACGGTATCGCCTACGTCCAAGCGGCGATTGAGCGTGGCCTTGATGTGGATGCCTTTGCCCCTCGCCTCTCATTTTTTTTCAATGCACATGTTGATTTTTTCGAAGAGATCGCCAAATACCGGGCCGCCCGCAGGATGTGGGCAGACATTATGAAAAATCGGTTCAAGGCAAAATCAGAACGTTCCTTGTGGCTCCGTTTCCATACGCAGACAGCAGGCTGCAGCCTGACGGCTCAACAGCCTTTCAACAACGTAGTTCGAACCACTGTGGAAGCGCTGGCTGCCGTGCTGGGTGGCACTCAGTCTCTTCATACCAATTCCTTTGACGAGGTCCTTGCCATTCCCACGGAAGAGGCCGCAACGATTGCCTTGCGAACCCAGCAGATCCTGGCTGAGGAGACGGGTGTGGCCAATACCATAGATCCGCTTGGCGGGTCTTACTTTGTGGAGTCCTTAACCGATCAGATGGAGCGGGCCGCCTGCGAATACATAAACAAGATTGACGATAAGGGCGGTATGTTGAAGGCCATCGAAAGAAACTATCCCCAGATGGAAATCGCAGATGCCGCTTACAGCTTTCAACGGGATTTTGACGAACAGAAAAAGATTATGGTAGGTGTTAACAAGTATGTAATCGACGAGGAAATTCCGGTTGATATCTACCAGACTGACGAGGCCCTGGAAGATCGTCAGCTTGCCCGGACAAATGAAGTCAAGAACAACCGAGACCAGAAAAGGGTCAAGCAATGTTTGGAGCGACTTGGGGAGGCGTGCACCGGCAAGGACAATGTTATGCCTTGCCTCATTGAGGCCGCATCAGCCTATGCGACCTTGCAGGAAATGTGTGATGTTTTCAGGAAGGTATTTGGCATTTATAGAGACCCAGGAACTTTCTAGCTTTATAAGCTCATGGCACGCAAAATCAGAATACTCGTAGCAAAACCCGGCCTCGACGGCCATGACAGGGGTGCGCGCATTATTGCCAGGGCATTTCGAGACGCGGGTTTTGAGGTCATCTATACGGGTCTTCATCAAACACCCGAGCAGATTGTCAGCGCCGCCATCCAGGAAGATGTGGACTTGATTGGTCTGAGCAGCCTGGCCGCCGCTCATCTCTATCTGTTTCAGAAGGTCATCGATCTGCTGAAGAGCCAGGGGGCGGATGATATCATGCTGGTGGGCGGTGGTATCATTCCGGAAAAAGACGTAGACAAACTCAAGGCCATGGGCGTTCGAGAGATCTTCCCTCCTGGCAGTTCCCTTGAGGCTATTGTGGACTGGGTTCACAAGAATGTAAAGCCTCGGTAGGCTGAACTTGCAATGATCACTTACAAAGCTGGGTCGACTGTAGTACGCAATTGAGATATTCCTGCTTCCATCCGATATCCTCTCCCAGGGCAATATAATCACCCGCAAAACTCATTACCATTTCTGATATTTTCGGCTTTGCCGGTTTTTTCCTTAGAGAATGCTTTTTTCTAATCGTCATTTGCTCTCAAACTCTCCCAGAATGCTAACCCTCACGTTCAGAAGCGAGCGCAGCGAATCGCTGCAACGCTCGCTGAGGACATGAAAACATTGGAGGCATTTCTGACTCTGAATACTCAACTGTCATCAAATTGCTTCAATCGTAGAGGGGGGCTTCGGCGTTATGTTGTACGTGACGCTGACGATGCCAGGCACCTCTCGGACGATCTCCCGAGCGACCTTCTCAAGGATTTCGAACGAGACCCGCGTCGGTGTTGCGGTCCGCGCGTCGACGCTGTCCCAGCAGCGTACCTCGATCTGCTGACCGAAATCGCGCTTCCCGTCGCGCATGCCGGTCACGCGGTCTTCATGAAGGATTGCCATGTACTGAAATGCACCGATGCCCTTGAGCGATCGCTCGACAACGATTGTTGCCTTTCGAACCGTCTCGATACGTTCCGGGGTCACCTCGCCTATCACGCGTGCCGAGAGCGCCGGCCCCGGGAACGGAATGCGCTCGAATAGCTCGGCAGGAAGCCCGAGGGCTTTGCCGATCTTTCTGACGCCGTCCTTGCGAAGCTGAATGAGTGGCTCGATGATGCGGTAGCCGAAAGCCTCCTCCGGATCGATCCCGAGCTGCTCGAAGACATTGTGCTGCCGCTTGATCCCCGCGACGGTCTCGTCTATATCGGTCAGGATAGTTCCCTGGAGAAGGTACTTAGCTCCACTTTCCTTGACGATCCCTCCGAATACGTTTCGGTAGAAGGTCTGGGTAATGGCCTCGCGCTTCTCTTCCGGGTCCGTGATTTTCTTGAGCGCCGCGAAGAACTCTTTGCGCGCATCGACTACTTCGACCGTGACGCCGAGCTTTCGAAAAAAACCCGTGACCTGTTCGGACTCTCCCTCGCGCATGAGCCCGTTTTCGATGAAGAGGGTCTTAAGACGGCTCCCCAAGGCTCGATGACCGAGCATCGTGACCGTAGACGAATCGACGCCTCCCGAGAGGGCGTTGATCGCCATTCCGTCGCCAACAACCGCCTTGATCTCTTTGACCTTCTCATTGATGAAGCGCTCGATGTTAAGATCCTGCGCGGTGATCTCCTTAATCATGTTGTGACATCCTTTTCGTCTGATAACCTTTTCACCGGGTCCAAACCTGGGGGAAGGGGTAGGTGTGTTTCAGTATTTCTTTGTCGCCAAGCTTGACCTATAAGTCCCTGATTTGTAACATTTTCCCTCTTCTGGTAGGGTAATACGGTTGCGTGTTGCGAGCTGCTTCCTGGAAAAGGAGGATATCAGGCATCCGGGATCCGGCATCAAGCACTATCTGCTGCTTCCCAGTGCGTTCAAGAGGAGCGTTATCGGCCTTTCTTCTTCGCTTTTACCTGCAAACCTGATCGGGCCGGGCCGTCTGTAATTATCCTCTTCGGGTATTGCCCCGAGCCACTTATCTCTAAAGGCCTTTACGACTCTGAAGGCCGGAGAATTTACGTCCACCACGCTTTTTTCCAATACGAGCGCCAGCTTTCCTTTTCTTTCTTCAAGGTGCATAAGAGGAGCAATGGGAATCCCGATCGGTTCCCACTCGGAAAAATCCTTTTCCAGATTCCTTATGGCTGCCATCTGACCGGTTGAACCATTGGCTATCAGGCTAAAAACGGTTAATCCCAGGTTATAGGTATAAATGCAGTCAAATCTGGTTGGATCGCTCCCCCTGCCGTCATAACCGTAAAAATGGACCTGGGTCTTGAACTTGGGAACGGATTTCTTAAAAATTTTCTCAACTGGAGCAGGGATTTTTTCATCTTCCTTAATAGCGCCCTCCTTTATTAGGGCGCGTTTGAGCCTTCTTGCTGATATGATGGATGCTTTGGCCATCAGAAATTGGGCATCATCAGAATAGTTGTCAAACACCATAGGACCAAAATAGTCGGGGTCAAGCCCTTCTTTTTCAAGGTTTTTTTCGTAATAGGATCTTTCGATTCCTATTTTATAAATTCCCTCTTCCCTTAAGATCTTCAGGTAGTCTTTCACCAGCCCCATGATGACCTTGTCGGTCTCGACTTGGGAAAACTGGAAATTCCCGTGGCTGTCCCTTTCCGTAAGGAGCCCTTCCTGGAAAAACGCAGGGATGTCATCGAAGAGGTCATCGTCCCGTGTAGTCCAAATGGTAAAAGAACTATCTTCCCGTGAACGCCTGGCAAGTTTCCGCAGGTATTCCAGTTTATCGCCAAGAAGCGGGAAATCCGAGTGGAAATCCGTATCGTGCACATCGTTATATTCTGCGATAATGGAATTCAGCTTTATTATAAAGATCTGTATCTCATTGATAAATTCCAGGACGCCTTCCGGTATGACAATAACCCCATAGTTTTTCCCGACAGCGGCCCTCTTCACAATGCCTTCACAAAGCACCCGGGAAAGATGCCGCAAGGTCATGCCATAGGCAGTATAGTCTATTTTCCCCTCTTTTTCTGCTTTCTCAATTCTCCTATTGTCCACATAGTCGGCGAGATCCTCGCCAATAAGGGTAATATTTGCATGCGTCTGCAAGACGACTTCAAGGGCCAGATGACTTGCAACTCTTCCCATAACCTTGCAAATATGCCAGTATTTGACATCAGAAGTGCTGTCTGTATATAAGTTGCTTATCTCCTTGGCAAAAGCCCGGGCAGCCGTATGAAAGCCAAAGGACATGGCGCACAAAACATTTCCATTTGCATCTCTTACCTGTATGTCGCCATCAATCGTTTTGGGGACTCCTATGACCTGAACACCATCTTCAAACATCTCTTGTGCCAGAAATGCTGCATTCGTATTTGAATCATCACCCCCGACTATTACGATGGCATCCAGCTCAAGTCTCTTGCACGTCTCCCTTGAAAGGGCCATCTTTTCTTTTGTATCTATTTTCGCGCGGCCAGTCTTGATCATGCTGAAACCTCCAAGATTTCTGTAAGCATCAACAAGACTCCCGGTCAGTTCGACGGCTTCATTTTCAATTATACCGTCCGGTCCGAGGAGGAAACCATATATCTTGGTTTCAGGATTGGTTTTCTTAGCAGCATCATAAAGACCCGCTATCACATTGTGACCTCCGGGGGCAGGCCCCCCTGAAAACACAATACCGATATTGCGCTTCTTGCAGTACCTCTCCTTAAAGGATGCCTCAGGGGATTCAAGGCCCACAACGGTCTGGACCTTGTTATCTATGATCTTTGGCAGTTGCCTTCTTGCTTCTTGATCAACAAAAAATTCATATTGTTGACTTTCCTCCAGGGCACTATATAGAAAAGAAAACACGTTACATTTTGGTGGCACGTATTCTCTTCTTTCAATCAACTCCTTATTAATATTGCTAATTGCCTCTTGAACTTCCCGCTTTTTCAGAAGATCTTCAATGCTTATGGTCTCTTCTACTGGCATCGGCAACCCCCGTGTTCATTTTTTTTGGCACGAGTATAGGGAAAAATCCACTTATGTGTCAAGGGACAAACCCTGTGTAAACCGGGAGACAACAACGAGGTCCTTGACTGTGCCTGGCATTGCTGTTAGTGTTCAAACAATGGTAACTTCCATTGAATCGGTCCTCGTTTCGGGGAAGCAATTGATTTGATAATCTTCATTATGAAAGGGGAGGGGATGCCATGACAGATTCTGGACGATCCAGGTTTTTTGGAGGTGCCTTGGCGCTTTTACTTGTTCTCATTATTTCTGCCGGATGTGCCAGCTTGAAAAGCGGCGCTGCCAGCTCGGAGGATTCAGCCGTCCAAGCAACAACCGAGGAAGAAGAGACGCCAGGACCTCTCTACTATGATTTTGGAGATGTTCTTGTCCCTGTGGAGCTCAAGGTGGTTAGGGAAAAATCTTTTATCTATCACGCCCCGGGGTTCACCGCCGGTGTGCTGGTATTGACTGGACGGGTGGAGGTGGACTCTCTCGTCAGGTTTTTCGAAAACAACATGGTGAAGGACAACTGGCGGCTATTGAGTGCTTTCAAGTCTCCGCGAGCAATCATGTTTTTCAGCAAGGCGAATCGAAGCTGCGTCGTCAATATCACTGAAAAACAATTCAAGACAGAAGTCGAAATCTGGGTGGCCCCCACCGTGGAGGACAGTGAAGCCACACTGCTGAAATAACGTAGGTTCTTAAAAAACAAATAACTAGCGTGCCAGATCCACTAGAGGATAAACAGATCGTCCTGGGTGTCTGTGGCGGGATCGCGGCATACAAGGCCGCGGATTTCCTCAGACTTCTCGTCAAGTCGAACGCCGACATACGGGTCATCATGACCAAGGCGGCCCAGGCCTTTGTAGGGCCGGTTACATTTGAAGCGCTCTCGGGGCATCCGGTATGGACCCGTATGTTCGAGGGCAGGAAAAATGGTGTACTGAGGCACATCAGATGGGCGGACGAGGCAGATGCCGCGGTGATCATACCCGCCACTGCCAACGTCATTGGGAAAATGGCTCATGGGATTGCTGACGATCCCCTGACGACCCTTGTATTGGCCCTGAAGGCTCCTGTTCTGGTTTGTCCGTCCATGAACGTTCATATGTTTGAAAATACCGTAGTTCAGGATAACATAGACAGGCTCCGCCAGGTAGGAATGCATGTCGTCGGTCCGGCAACCGGTTTACTTGCCTGTGGCCATGAGGGCGCAGGGCGTCTTGCCGATCTTGAGGCTATCGCAGAGCAACTCAGGAGCCTGTTGACGCCCCAGGATCTGGCCGGGGAGCAGGTTTTGGTGACGGCAGGGCCAACGCAGGAAGCGATTGATCCGGTTAGATTTATTAGCAATTCCTCCTCGGGAAAAATGGGATACGCCTTGGCCCGTGTTGCCCGGAGGCGGGGGGCTGAGGTCGTCTTAATCAGCGGCCCCACGACTCTTCCTGACCCTGACGGAGTGAGGGCCATTCGTGTTAGGACAGCCAAAGAGATGTTTGACGCGGTTATGGCCCGGGCGGGCCATAGTACGATTATCATCAAGGCGGCAGCCGTATCCGATATGAGGCCAGCCGACGTTTTCCAACACAAAGTGAAAAAGGCCGAGATGGGGCAACAGTGGCCCATGGAAAAGACGGGCGATATCTTAAAGGCGCTTGGAGAAAGGAAGAAAGATCAGGTTTTGGTCGGCTTTGCGGCAGAAACACAGGACCTGGAAGAAAACGCCAGGGCCAAGCTGACGGCAAAGAACCTGGACTTGGTTGTGGCCAACCTCGTGGGGCGAGATGATTCAGGATTCGGTTCGGATACGAACCAGGTAAACCTTTATTTTAAGGACGGACGCTCCGAAACTCTTGCCCTTATGCACAAGAGCGCCCTTGCAGACCTCCTGTTGGATAGAGTGTTGGAGATCAAGAAAAACTCGATGCCTGAAGCGTGATGCCGGATGCTGGATGAGAAATGACCGATCAAACCATCAACCATGCTCTTTACGATGATTTTTCAGAAATCGTCCGTGACCTCAGGGGTTATCTGCAATACGCAAAGCGGCTGGGATTCAAGGGCGTGGCCTTGTCTGAAAAGTCGGCAAATACCTTTGAGCAATGGGACAAAGGACCAGCGGTCGAGACCCTTGAGATGATCCGAAAGGACCTTGGAGACTGCCGCCGGTGCAAACTCCACAAAGGGCGCAAACACTTGGTTTTCGGTGATGGAAATCCACGGGCCCGACTGGTCCTTGTTGGTGAAGGGCCGGGTTACGAAGAAGACTTGCAGGGACTGCCTTTTGTAGGCCCCGCAGGTCAGTTGCTGACTAAAATCCTTGCAGCGATTCACCTGAGGCGCGACGAGGTCTACATCTGTAATATCATAAAGTGCCGTCCTCCGGGGAACCGGAACCCCGAGCCAGACGAAATAGGGGCTTGCATCCCATTTCTCCGACGCCAGATAAGAGCCATCAGGCCAAAAGTGATATGTGCCCTGGGGACATTTGCAGCCCAAACGCTCCTTAAGACAAATACGCCCATATCGCAATTGCGGGGCAATTTCCATACTTATGAAAATATTTCCCTTCTTCCTACCTATCACCCTGCGTTTCTTCTGCGCAATCCTGCCAAGAAGCGCGATGTCTGGGAAGATATCCAAAAGGTTCAGGCAGCCTATGAAAAGGTCTAGAGATATCCTCATAGCCTTCGTATTTGCCATTGTGTTTTTCGGGGCTTTTCCGCCTATCATTGAAGGTGGCGAGGGAGAGGTCTATGTGGCCAAGGTCTCAGGCACTATCAATCCGGGCCTTGCAGAGTATCTCATCAGGAGCATGGAAACAGCCTCAAGAGAAGGAGCGGGTTGCTTCGTGATCCAGATTGATACTCCGGGCGGATTGGCCCTTTCCATGCGATCCATTGTCATGGCCATATTGTCATCGGAAATCCCGATAGTCGTATATGTCTCACCAAGCGGGGCGCGGGCGGCATCGGCAGGCGTGATGATTACCATGGCAGCCGACATTGCTGCCATGGCTCCGGGTACCAATATTGGCGCGGCCCATCCGGTCAACCTCGGGCAAAAGAAGATGGACAAGACCATGGCCGAAAAAGTTGTCAATGACATGGTGGCCTATATAAAAACCATTGCAGAAAAAAAGGGGCGCAACAGCGAATGGGCTGAAAAGGCGGTTCGCGAAAGTGTCTCTGTGACAGAGAAGGAGGCCTTAGAGCTTAACGTGATTGACCTGATCGCAGAGGATCTTGACGATCTTCTTGAGAAGATTGACGGTCGAGAATTAAAAGGCAAGGAAACAATACACACCAAAGGTGTAAAAAGGGTGTCCCTTGCAGAAAGCCTCAGAGACAAGATACTTAAGACTTTAAGCGATCCCAACATTGCCTACATCCTTATGATGATCGGGCTTGCCGGCCTCTATTTTGAGCTGTCCCATCCTGGCGCTATTTTTCCAGGGGTGATCGGCGCCATGTCTCTGATTCTGGCCTTCTTTGCCTTTCAGACAGTTCCGGTAAATTACGCAGGAATCTTGCTCATTGCCCTTGCCCTTGTCCTGTTTATCCTTGAAATGAAGGTGACGAGCTATGGTCTTCTTAGCATTGGGGGAATCATCTGTTTCTTCTTAGGATCTCTTATGCTCTTTGAAAGCACCGGGTCTGCAATGCGTTTGTCATGGCGGGTCCTGAGTCCAACGGTTGTCATGGTATCCGGCTTTTTTGTCGCAGTGGCAGGCCTGGTCTTTCGATCCCAGATATCGAAACCTAAAACGGGCCAAAGGGGTCTGGTCGGCGACATAGGGATAGCAAAGAGCAGGCTTGAGCCGCAAGGCAAGGTCTTTGTCCACGGGGAGCTTTGGAACGCGGTAGCCGGGGAGAACATTGAGGCAGGCGCCAGGGTTCGTGTGGTAGGCGTGGATCGCTTACTGTTGACGGTTGAAGAGGTCAAGTAGTTTCCATCCAGAAATGGCCCTTTTTTGCAATCGCCGACTTCGCCATAGTAGCCTTCTTGGCTAC
>JAFGFW010000090.1 GCA_016930875.1 Deltaproteobacteria bacterium
ATCCAATAACGAACATTCAACCTGTCGAGAGCCTCAAGGTCGTGCGACGGCTATTTCTGTTTCTTTTCAGCCCTTCGACTCCGCTCATGGCCGTGAGTCCCTCGACTTGGCTCGGGACCGTGAGCCTGTCGAACGGCCTGTCGAACGGCCGTTTTGATACTCGTAATGAAAATCTTAATTATTTCTTCTGTTTCTTCCTCTTTTCCCATTCAACATTCGATGTTGGACGTTCGATGTTCGATGTTCATTTTTTTGTAACCGTGAACGGTTACGATATATCTCATCCTAGCTTCGTGCATAGCTGCGCAAGACCTCGATGTTAGGACACCATCCTGTTGATTGAAAATAATGGCCCTAAGTGCTTTTCTCATGCAGGTAAAGAGCCATAGCAACAGCGGCGGCTTCTGGTTGACTGAGTCCCGAGCGTGCCGAGGGTTTTGGTGACACTGTTTCCTTCCTGGCATCCAGACGGGCAAAGATCCTTCCCGTGATCTGCATGACCACCTGGAGGATACCAAGGACCACAAATATGCCAATAAAACGTATCAGCAATGTGGAGATAGCATAGTTCCAATCAATAGTTTCCATACATATAGTCTCCTCCTCAAAAAACGAATTGTTATTGAACGGTGTGCTCAGTATTGCAAGAAAAGAAGTGCAACAATATTTGTCTGCCAATTTCGCGTTTTCCTGCTTTCGTGTTTTGCGGCATGCGCCTTAGGAAGAGGCGTGGTCATTTTTTTCGCTCTTCCGGTTGATCTGCCTGGCCCCTGAAACGGTCAACCAAACATGGCGATCAACATCCCGGCCGCGGAGGCGCTGCCGATAACACCGGCCAGATTTGGTCCGATAGCGTGCATGAGCAAGAAGTTGTTGGGATTTTCCTGCTGGCCGACTGTCTGCGTTACCCGTGCTGCCATCGGTACTGCGGAAACGCCTGCCGAACCGATGAGTGGGTTTAGCTTATTTTTTAGAAAAAGGTTCATGATCTTTACCGTAAGGATGCCTCCCATCGTACACACGGCGAAATCGAGCAGTCCGAAGGTAAAGATGAGTAATGGCTTGGCAGTCAGAAACTTTTGCGCCTGCATAGTGGCGCCCACGGAGATTCCCAAAAATATGGTGACGATATTCATCAGGGAGCCTTGTGCTGATCCGGCCAGCCTGTCCACAACCCCGCTTTCCCGCATGAAGTTTCCAAGCATGAACATCCCCATTAAGGGGGTTACTGCGGGGATCAAGAGAGCTATTAGTCCTGCCACGATGAGGGGGAAAAATATCTTTTCACGCTTGGATACGGGCCTCAACTGTTTCATCACGATTTTTCGTTCTTGCTTGTTTGTTAACAGCCTCATGATCGGGGGCTGAATCAATGGGACCATGGCCATGTAAGAATAAGCAGCAAGGGCGTTGGCCCCGAGGAGGTGGGGGGCAAGCTTGGCCGTGAGATAGATCGTTGTAGGTCCGTCAGCCCCTCCGATAATCGCCACTGACGCGGCCTCCTTCATGGTAAATCCAAAAAGCAGGACCCCCAGGAAGGTGATGAATACTCCGAGTTGAGCCCCGGCTCCTATGACCAGAGTTTTGGGATTGGCAATAAGGGGTCCGAAGTCGGTCATTGCTCCCAGTCCTAGAAATATAAGGCACGGGATAACCTCCCATTCCACCCCATAGTGGTAAAAAATGTTGAAGAGTTCCGGTTTGCCGTGGACGTCAAAGCCCATTAGGGGGGTCAGCGGGAAGTTGACAATAAAAATGCCAAAGCCGATGGGCAGCAAGAGCAAGGGCTCGTATTTTTTTGCCACTGCCAGATAGATGAAAAATAAGGCGATTGCCCACATGATAACAAGCTTATAATGAAGGCTGAAAAGTCCGGTCTGTGTGTACAGGATGTTTAGTAAGACATCAACAAGGGTGTCCCAATTCATAGTATCTTTCCTTATTCACGAATAATGCGGCTTTCACCTGGTTGCAAGGCGGGATCTCCTTCTATGGTGATGGCTATGTTTCGCCTCATCTCCACATCGAGGATCTCTTTACGTTTCTTGTTCAGCAAGTAGCCTGCCACATTAAGCGGGACTACGCCTTTCACCTGCCTGGTGTCGTTGGCCAGGACCTCAGAACGAAGCCTTCTCATGAACTCCAGGGCAAGCTTTTCGGCTGAGGGAACCAGTCCGTTTCCCTGACAATAAGGACATGGAATAAAGCTGCCATACTCTATGGATGCGGCTATTCTCTGACGAGTGAGCTCCATAAGTCCGAACTTGGATATCATGCCGACACTGATGCGGGCCTTGTCGAGCTTCGTGTGCTCCTTGAAGGCTTTATACACAGCTTGATTGTGTTTGCGCTCCCGCATGTCTATGAAGTCGATAACGATCAAGCCGCCAAGATCCCGTAGGCGCAGTTGCCTGGCAATTTCGGTTGCCGCCTCCATATTGGTCATGTACGCCGTCTTTTCCATAGATCCTTCCCTGGTGGATCGGCCGGAATTCACATCAACGGCGACGAGGGCCTCTGTGGGGTTTATCACAATATGACCGCCGGATTTTAATCTGACCCGGCTTGCAAAGATAGAGGCAATCTGGTCTTCGATATGATACTTGGTAAAAATGGGCCGGGGATCTTTGTGCAGCTTGACGATCTTTGTGTGCTTGGGAGATACTATCCGAATGAAATCCTTCACATCCCGGCAAACATCCTTGTCGTCCACAAGGATTTCGTTCACATCAGATGTGAGACGATCCCGTATGGCGCGAATGGCGAGATGACGTTCCTTGTAAAGCAGGCAAGGGGCACGCTTGGAAAGGCCCTGTTTCTTGATGTTTTCCCACAGGCGAAGCAGATAGCGGATGTCCTTGGAGATTTCACGTTTTTTTTGGTGGTGGCCTGCTGTGCGAACAATAGTTCCAAAGCCTTCGGGAATCTTCAGGGAACTCATGATGCCCTTGAGGCGCTGCCTTTCTTTCTCATCCTCGATTTTTCTTGAAATTCCGGAGCTCTTTCCTCCAGGCATCAACACACAATAGCGGCCCGGCAAAGATATATAAGTCGTAACCAGCGCACCCTTGTGCAAGATGGGTTCCTTGGTCACCTGGAGCAGAAGCTCTTGGCGGGGCTCGATGAGGTGTCGGATAGTGGGGGGTCCCTTCTTGCTTGCCACAGCTCCATCAACATAATAGTCGCTGTGGATTTCGTGTTGCTGCAAAAACCCGTTTCTGTCTGCCCCGTAATCAACAAAAGCAGCCTGCAGGCTAGGCTCAACGCCCGTGACTACTCCTTTATAGATGTTGCCCCGGGTCAACTCCCCGGCAGCGGTCTCGATGCTAAAATCCTCAAGGTGTCCCCGTCTTACCAGGGCAACCCTGCATTCTTCCGGATCAACAGCGTTAATCAGTATCTTTAGCGGTTCCTTTTGTTTTGTCATGATCTCCCCGACGGAAAAAGTAGAGATTTGGCTGAGTCCCGACCCACGGACGGATGGGCACTAACTAGCATTATCCTGAATAAAAGACAATAATTTTGAGTGTGTCTTCAATTGAATACTTCTATCGATGGAATTCCAGGAATGTTCTTCCCCCCTACATTCGAAAAAGGTCGGATTCAGCGAATCTGTCATTTCGTCCCCTTCGAAATGACAAGTTGTGGAGACTTTTTGCGAGACCATCTTCCCTGGGAGATTGGAGGGCGATATCACTTGACAGGGAAAGGTTAGAAAAGATAAATGGATATGTGCAGTCATGAACATTCTGGAAGAGATCTGTTTTCTGAGTGATGAAAAAGATATCCATGAATAAGCGGGAAAACCAGCCCCAAGATTCTGAGCGTTATTATGTGGGTATTGATCTCGGGTCCGTTAGCCTGAATTGTATCGTCATCAACCATAAGAGAGAGGTTGTCTACGAATTCCCCTATGACCGCCACCTTGGCAAAGTCGATGAGGCGGTGTTGGCCCTTATCCAAGACCTGTACAAGGAATTCGGGCAAGATAGAATCTTGTCTTTTTCCTTTACCGGGAATCACGGGAAAAAGCTTAGTGAGGAATTGGGGACATTTTATGAATTCGAGACCATCAGCCAGGTCCTGGGCGCCATTTTCGTGAGGCCGGACGTTAGGACGATCATCAGTATGGGGGGGCAGGAGACAGCCCTTTTGCAGATCAATCATTACGATGTTGAAGACCGGCGTGGGCTGGGTGGCTGGGAATTGGAGTACTTTAATACGAACGGTCCCTGTGCATCAGGTACCGGGTCCTTCATCGATCAGCAGGCCCAGAGATTGGCTACCTCCATGTATAGCAAAGAAACGGATGCTTCTTCGGATCGGATCGATAAGATATTGGCGGACTTTATCAGGCTTGGCCTGAAGAGCGACAAACCCGCCAATGTGGCCTGCCGCTGCACGGTGTTTACAAAGTCCGATATGATTCACCTTCAGAACAAAGGAGAGAAGCTCGAGGATATTATTTACGGCCTGCACGTTGGAAATGCCAGAAACTATGTGAGCACCATCGTTTCTAATCGGGTACTTGAAGAACCGATTCTTTTTGTCGGCGGCCTTTCGTTGAACGATCTCCAGGTCAAGGCCTTCAGGAGCTATTTCCCGGGGTTAGTTGTGCCTTCCTGTAACACGTCCATAGGCGCCTTAGGAGTCGCGTTGCGGGCCCTGGAATTGAGCAGGCAAGACCGGGTGAATCTTGATATGCTCAAGGCCGGGGAACGTAACAATGAGCTTTCTGTGCCGGTGGCCCCAAGATTGGCGTTAAAGCAGACGACGTTTCCGGACACGAACGAGATTCAGAGAAAGTCCTTGTGCAAAAAGACCAGGGTGTGCCTCGGTATGGATATAGGATCCACGACTACCAAGTACGCGCTTATTAACGAAAACCGTGAGATCGTTCATAAGACCTATGTCCCCACCCAGGCTAAGCCCATTGAGGTCACCCAGAGGCTTCTGAAACTTATCCGCGATGATATAGGGAGGAAGATTGAAATTGTGGGCGTAGCTACCACCGGCTCGGGCAGGAACGTGGTGGGAGATTTTCTCAATGTGGACCTGATCATCGATGAGATAACAGCCCACGCAAAGGGTGCGGTAGAGATACACCCGGATGTGGACACTGTCTTTGAAATCGGAGGACAGGACTCCAAATACATTTACATTTCCAACACTTACCCGCTTGATTTTGATATGAATAAGGTCTGCGCCGCAGGTACGGGTAGTTTTTTGCATGAGCTAGCCAACAAGTTTGGGATCAACATAGTGGACGAGTTTCAGGAGATTGCGCTGTCATCGGACAAGCCTGTCAAACTGGCCGAGAGATGCACGGTATTCATGGAATCAGACCTCGTGTCGTATCACCAGAAGGGGGCAGAGAAAAAGGATCTGATAGCAGGATTGTGCTATGCCATCGTCTATAACTATCTGAACCGGGTGGTGGGGAAGCGAAAGATAGGACAAACCGTTATGTTTTTAGGAGGCCCTTCTTTGAATAAGGGGGTAGTCGCCGCCTTTGAAAATGTCCTTGGACGTCGTGTCCTGGTTCCCCGGCACAGGGAGGTCTTAGGGGCCTACGGCGCTGCGACCAGTGTGCAGGACAAAATGCGCCTTGAGAAC
This sequence comes from Deltaproteobacteria bacterium, assembly GCA_016930875.1. Classification (NCBI taxonomy): domain Bacteria; kingdom Pseudomonadati; phylum Myxococcota; class Myxococcia; species Deltaproteobacteria bacterium. The sequence continues at coordinate 5,617 of JAFGFW010000090.1, forward strand.
AAGAATGAGAGCGCCTTCAGAGGCCTGGACAGCGCGATAAACGACCGAATGAAGTATGTTGAAAAAATATGCCGGGCAGACCCTCACTGCCATAACCGATGCAAACTGAAAATCTATGATTTTGACGGCCGTAAGAGTATTTGGGGCGGTGAGTGCGGTCGGTATGAAGTGACAAGAAGCATGGGACTCAAAAAAGAGAACTTCTTTGAATTGAGACAGAAGGTTTGGCATACGTACATGGCCGGGGTTTACGCGGAGTTGCAGGGTGAACGACTGATGGAGACGGACAATCGACCAACTGTAGGTATGCAGAGGGCTCTTTATGGCCACCAGTCCGGTATCTTGTGGGCACACTTTTTCGACCGGCTCGGATTCCGGCTTGTCCTGACCCCGCCCACCAACACGCACATTTCCAAGATGGGGCTGGAGACGATGGTAGCCGAGACCTGCTATCCGGTGAAGGTCTCCCATGGTCACGTCAAAGAACTGATGGGAAAGACCAGGTACCTTTTTCTTCCCAGCATTATCGACATGGCAACGCCTGAGCCTTGGGAAACCGGATTTTACTGTCCCATGGTCCAGAGCAATTCTTATATGGTCCGTATGGCCCTGGGGATAGACCCGTCATCCATTTTGAGTCCGGTCATTCATCTGAAACACGATCTGGACACGCTTGCGCTTGAGCTTTCAGAGCAGATACAATCAAAGCTTGGCGTGCGCAGGGCTGAGATAAGAAAGGCTCTCCAATATGCCTTGGACAGGGAGAATCGGTTTGCCAGGGAACTTCACAGGAAGGGGCGAGATCTCCTTGAAGATGCGAATGCCGAAGAGCCGGTCGTGGTGGTGACAGGTCGCCCATATAATCTTTATGATGAAAGGTTGAATTTGAGGCTTGGTCAGAATCTGGCCAAGATCGGAATAACCGCGCTGCCCATGGATTTCATTGACGTGTCTTCGGTAGACCTCTCAGATTTTTCGTCTATGTATTGGGGACTTGGCGCTCAAGTCCTGAGGGCTGCCAGATTTGTAAAAAAGCATCCAAACTATTTCGGTCTCCATTTGACCAATTTTGGGTGTGGTCCGGACTCTTTTATCGAACATTTTTACAAGCATATTATGGGAGACAAAGCATACCTGATCCTGGAGCTTGACGAGCACAGCGCTGTAGCTGGTGTTATGACCAGGCTCGAGGCCTTCAAGAACGTCATAGATAATACCATGCAAAAATCAGAGTCAGATCTGAGATTTGATTTTAGAGTGGCTAATTAGAGGGAAATGGAATCAGAGAAAGTCATAGATTTTCAATCACTCACTGAAAATGTGGGCCGGTTCAGTCTCAGGAATAAGACTTTCCTGATTCCTGAGATGAACAGGATAGGAGCGCATCTTCTGGCTGCAACATTCAGGGGGTTTGGTATTGATGCAAAGGTCATGGATACCTGTAAGGGCCTTGATCTTGGGAAGGAATATACTTCCGGCAAAGAGTGCTACCCATGCCAGATCACAACAGGAGATATCCTCTATTTTCTGAAGAAAGAAGAGGAGGCGCTGGGGGACGCCTTCAAGCCGCAAGACTACGTCTTCTTCATGCCCGAAGCGAGCGGACCATGCCGTTTCGGCATGTACAACAAATACCAGCGAATTGTCCTGGATTCTTTTCCAGAGTTGAAGCGTGTAAAAATCGGTTCCCTTACCACAAAGGATGGATATTCCCTGGCAGGTATTATTGAGAAGGCCCGTGTCAGGGACCTCAGGAAAGCCGCCTATTTTTCCATGGTGTTGGGCGACATCCTCGACAGGTTACTCTGGAGAATCAGGCCCTATGAAAAGGAATCCGGGATGACGGATGATTTTATAGAGAGGTCCATGCACGTCATGGAAGATACCTTTGAGACATATGGGGCCAATAAGGATTTTGATAGAATTCTTGATCAACTGGATGAAATCATCGAGGAGGGAAAGACAATTATTGATTCCAACATCCCTCCAAAACCCCTTATAGGGATGGTTGGCGAGATTTACTTGAGGACACACGTCCATGCAAATCAGGATTTGATAAGAGTTCTGGAGAGGTATGGGGCTGAGGTGGTGAACGCCTCCGTTTCTGAATGGATGAATTATACGACCTATGACAGGTTGAGAGATGCCAGAATAGGATTTCGGTTGAACCTGAAACAGCTCCGCCTGGGCCCCGTAAGGCAGGAGCTGAGAAAGCTCCTAAGCTTCGGGGGAGACCTTTTTTATCAAGAATTCAGACAGAAGCAGGTCTACAAGCGGGTGAGATCGCTTATTGACCTTGCCGAAGACCATAAGGTAGGAGATCTGGAAAATATCCTAAAAGAGGACGACCTGTTCAATTTTGACGTGGGTACCGAGGCCTGTTTGAGCATTGCCGGAATCGTTGAATATGCCCGGCAAGGATATAACGGCGTGGTAAATGTCTATCCTTTTACCTGCATGCCCAGTACGGCCACTTCAGCCATTGTAAAGCCCCTCATGAACCAACTTAGAATGCCATACCTGGATACACCGTATGACTCGGGCTTCCAACCAGGAAGGGAGGCGGCTGTCAGGACCTTCATGTATCAGGCATATCAGCATTTCAAACGGCATGGCAAAAAAAAGCGAACAATTACCCCTTCGCAGAGAAATCAAATATCCACCTCATAATGCTGATTCCTATGAGGAAGAGACCCTCGGCCCGCGATACACGAAAACCCGTGCGCATGAACACGACCACAAGGGCTACCATGCCTACAAGGAGATAGACGCTTTTGAGGCCTGCCGGATCGATGTGAAGCGGGCCGAGCATGCCTGCCAGCCCGAGGACACCCAGTAGATTATAGAGATCGCTCCCGATGAGGTTTCCAAGGGACATGCCGTATCGTCCCTTGGAGGCTGCCATAAGGGAAGTGGCAAATTCAGGTAACGAGGTTCCGGCTGCCACGATGGTTACCCCAATGACCCACTCAGACAACCCAAGGCCCCGCGCCAGGGATGTGGCCGCCAACACAAGGATATGACCGCCGCCGACAACAGCGGCAATCCCGATAACAAGCAAAGGAATGTCTTTCCAGGTAGCCTGTTTCCCAGAGTCTTTCTCGCCCACAGGAGCTTTTTTCAAAAAAAGATAAATAATGTACACGATAAGGGTAGAAAAAAGTAAAAGTCCTTCTTTAGGGGTTAGCGTTAAGTCCTTGAGAAAAAAGACTAACACTGACGACATTATCAACAAAAAAAGACCGTCGCGCCACACAATGACAGGGGTGGTATTGATTGTTCGGATGGCAGCGCACCCTCCCAGTATGAATCCGAGGTTAAAAATGTTGGATCCTACCACATTGCTTACTGATATGTCGGCCAATCCTTTTACGGCAGCGTTGATCGTAACAGCGAATTCAGGCGCGGAGGTTCCGATGGCCACAACGGTCAAGCCGATAGCCAGGTCAGAGATACGGAGCCTATGGGCAATGCGAACCGCTGAATCGACGAGCCATTCGGAGCCCTTCCACAGCAATCCCACTGATATCGCCGCCAACACCGCATCCAACAACAGATGAGTCATGAGGTATGTCATTTACTTCATTTCAGTTCAGGAAACTGGGTATTTTTTTTCAAATCATATTTCGCTTTTAGCCGAAGGTACTCACTTGCTTCATCAACGCGCCCGCGTTTGAGGCAGCCTGCTGCATAGATGGCGCACTTCTTTGTCAGGGCGTCAACGGCTGCCACCCATTGTTTTGGGGCTAGTCCTTGGTCTGGCGGACGTTCAAGAAGTTTTCTCAAGGCATAGATGCGATAACGGTCTAACCCCGGCAGTCTTGAAAGCTGGTCCTTGTGCCCTCCCCGTTTGATTACAAGGGGGGTATCGACTAAGTGTATGGGAAACCTGCATGCTATTCTTAGCCAGAGGTCGTAATCCTCGCAAGCTGGCATGGCCTCATCAAATAGGCCAATATCGTCAAACAGACTCCGATGCGCTATTACCGCTGATGGGCTTACAAGGCACAGCTCAACAGAACGTTCAAAGATCATTCCTGAGGGTTTCCTGTGTCGGTTTTTGGGGTTGACCCTGACTTCGTTTCTTGTCCAGATCTCTTCTGTTTGACAAATGAGGGCATCCGGGCGCGTTTTGAAAAAGGCTTTCTGAGTTGATAATTTTTGTGGAAGCCAAAGGTCGTCGGAGTCAAGGAATGCAACAAACCGGCCGGAGGCTTGTTTAATACCGGCGTTTCGCGCTGCACTCACACCGCGGTGTTCTTGCCTTATAACAAAGACGTTGGGATAAGATTTCAGGAGTTCGAAGGTACTGTCTGTTGAACCATCGTCAACAACAATGAGTTCGAAATCATCAAAGTCCTGATACAAGACCGATTCAATGGCTTCATTCAGTGTCCATGCTCGATTATGGGTAGGGATTATTACACTTATCGTTGGCATTACTCTGCGTTTCAAATCACAGGATGGCGCAAATTTCAAACACTTTTCAATCCAGCGCGAGCGTAGGAACTTTTTTTGTTGAAATGACGTATTGTGTCTGTTAATAATAACAACATTTAGAGCATTTTCGAAAATTGCTGGCATGATTTGTGCTAGTCTACAAAGTGTACAACAGGACAATAACAACAGCCCGCTTTAGTCCGTTGGTCGCAAAATTCGTGTTTTTTCTGGTTTTGTGGTAGAAGATATTTGGAAGGCACTGTTTTTGAATACTGGCAACTAATTGAGGGATTCAGGGATTGAGGAATTAGAATATGGATGGTTCCACCAACCCGCCTGCTGGTGAGGCAGGTTCCTAAATTCCTCAATTTGCAATCCCTAAATTCCGGTTTGTCCCGGTTAGGAGATAGTTAAGGTGTTAAATGCCCTTCTTGGAAGGATTTCTAATGATTTGGCAATCGATTTAGGAACTGCCAACACGCTTGTATACGTCAAGGGAAAAGGAATAGTCCTGAGCGAGCCGTCTGTTGTGGCAGTTCGAACAGATAACAAACGTAAGAACAAGGTGTTGGCGGTCGGCGCAGAGGCCAAGAGAATGCTTGGCAGGACTCCGGGAAATATCGTAGCCATCCGCCCCATGAAAGATGGCGTGATTGCCGATTTTGAAGTCACTGAAGCGATGTTGCGCCATTTTATTCGCAAGGTACACAATCGTCGAGCCTTGATACGACCAAGAATCATTGTTTGTGTGCCATCCGGGATTACACAAGTGGAGAAACGGGCCGTCAAGGAATCGGCCGAATCCGCTGGGGCCAGGGAGGTGTTTCTGATTGAAGAGCCTATGGCGGCAGCTATCGGGGCCGGTCTTCCAATTACGGAACCTACGGGCAATATGGTTGTTGACATTGGAGGGGGAACGACCGAGGTCGCTGTCATATCCCTTGCGGGCATCGTTTACAGCCGTTCGATACGGGTGGGCGGAGACAAGATGGACGATGCCATAGTGCAGTACATCAAAAGAAAGTATAATCTTCTGATTGGAGAAAGAACGGCGGAAATTATCAAGACGACGATTGGCAATGCCTACCCTGATCCGGAAAACATAGAAACCATAGAAGTCAAAGGCAGGGACCTGGTGTCCGGTATTCCAAAGATACTGGCTATAGATTCCGAAGAGATACGTGTGGCCACGGCCGAACAAATTGACTCTATAGTTGAGACCGTAAAAACTGCTTTGGAACAAACCCCGCCCGAGTTGGCTGCAGATATTGTTGACACGGGCATCGTTATGACTGGCGGCGGCGCCCTCCTGAAGAATTTGGACAAATTGCTTCGAGAAGAGACCTCTCTGCCCATTACAGTGACCGATGACCCGCTATCCACGGTGGCGATCGGTTCAGGCAAGACCTTGGAGGAGATCTCCCTTTTGAGCGAGGTGACGATCCAATAGAAGAGATGCCCGGGAATCATCGTATGGCGGGTTGCTCACTCAAGTCCTTTTCCGGCTGTTCCCATGTTTTCAAAAAGACTCCTAGCCATTTTTTGCCTAATAATTTTTGTCCTTGTTAACATCATCTTCCTTTCCATCAGCGCGAAACATCGTCATGGCAACACCATGGTTGAGAGAATCGTAATGGCTGGGATTGCGCCGTTTCAGGAAGGCGTCACTCAGGTCATCCGGTTCTGTGAACATGTATGGAATCACTATTTCTATTTGGTGAATGTGAGAAAGGAATGTGATCAACTGGAGGATCTGCTTGCCAAGGCGAATCTGGAAAAGAGTAAATACGTTGAATCCGAGCGCACATGTGAGCGTCTACAAAGGCTTCTGGAGACAAAATCCGCCATTCCTCATCGTCTCATTTCGGCAGATGTCGTTGGACTTGATCCTTCGGAATGGTTTAAGACTATTATCATCAACAGGGGAACACATGACAGCGTTGCCAAGGGCATGCCGGTAATCGCCCCGGAAGGTATTGTAGGTCAAATTGTCTCAGCGTCGTACCGTTATTCAAAGGTCATGCTGATTATTGACCGCAGCAGCGCCGTGGATGCCCTTGTGCAACGGACCAGGACACGAGGCATTGTTGAGGGAGAGACTGATGAGATGTGTCGGTTCAAATATGTTTTGAGAAAAGCGGACATCAGCGCTGGAGACACGGTCGTATCATCCGGGCTCGACGGGCTTTTTCCGAAAGGCCTTCGTGTGGGTTCTGTCAAGGAAATATCCAAGGGGCAGCCCGGCATTTTCCAGGTCGTCAGCGTACAGCCCTATGTCGATTTTGCAAGATTGGAAGAAGTCTTGGTGATTGTCGAGTAACAGCGTGAAAACCTTTTTGCTCTATGCCACTATCGGACTTGCCACAATTGTCGCTCAGACGACGATCCTGAGACTATCCCTCTTTCGAGGCATATTCTATGACCTTCTAATTCCGATGGTGGTTTTTGTGCGCCTCAATTTGCCAGTGAGGACAGCCGCCATACTGGTTCTGCTCATTGGTTTCGTTATGGATCTCTTCTCAGGAAGCCAATTTGGCCTGTATCTTTCCGTGTATCTCTGGATATTCATAGTGGTCAAGGGGGTCTCAAACTACTTTGATGTGCAGGGCAGCATGTTCCGATCCATGCTGATTGCACTCGGCGTATTGGCAGAGCATATGATATTTTTTGTTTTTTCGCTTATCCCCGGTAATGGGGTTTCCCTGTTGGCTTGTCGAATCGCGCCTGTCATGTGGCAGATAATTTTCGCTGCGATTACGGGCCCGGCCATCGTAATGGGTTTGGAAAAGATCCAACCACGAGCGGAGACCATGGCGGTAGACGGTGAGAAATCCAGAGAGAATCTGACGGCCTGATGAACCACACGTATCTGAAGACAGTTGACAGCGATTGGTACAGACAGAGGTTGTCTGGAACGCTGATCTGCGTTTTTGCGGTTTTTTTGGTTCTTCTGGCGCGGCTTTATTACTTGCAGGTCGTAAAAGGGGCTGAATTTAGGCGACAATCTCAAAACAACTGCGTCAGGCTACAAAGCATACCTCCTGCTAGGGGCCTAATCTTCGACCGCAACGGGGTCCTCATGGTAGACAACAGGCCGTCCTTCAGCGTGTCGATTGTCTTAGAAGACGCCAAGAATCCCAAAGAGGTGCTTCTCAAGTTGGCAGAATTCCTTGGAGAAGAACCGCAGCCGATCCTGGCAAAACTCGATGGCGCAAGGGGGTATCCTTCGTTCAAACCGATTCTTCTTAAACGTGACCTCAGCCGTGATTCCTTGGCAGTTGTGGAGGCTCATAAACTGGATCTTCCGGGTATTTTCATAACCATTGAACCCATGCGCCACTATGTTGACGGGAAACGGGCCTCTCACCTGATCGGATACCTGAGCGAGATCAGCGAGGAGCAACTCAAGAGTGGGCGCTTTCCACACAACAGAAGCGGGGATTTTATCGGAAAGTTCGGAGTCGAGAAAAGCTGCGAGTCGTTCTTCCACGGTGAACCGGGAACAAGGCAGGTCCAGGTCAATGCCCTTGGCCAGGTCACAAGGGTTCTTGAGACTGTACAGACAGTGCCGGGGAAAAATGTATACTTGACGCTGGATCTTGAACTCCAGCGAAAAACCGAGGAGATGTTTGCTGAAAAGGTGGGCGCGGCCGTGGCCATGGATCCGTCCAATGGCCATATCCTTGCCATGGTGAGCAGCCCCGCCTTTGACCCGAATGCCTTTGTGGAGGGTATGACCTTTGAAGAGTGGAACAAACTTGCTGCCAACGAGTTTCACCCCATGGGGAACAAGGCTATTCAGGGCCAGTACCCTCCTGGCTCCACATACAAAATCGTGACGACTATAGCTGGACTGGAGGAAGGCGTAATCAACGAAGATACAAAGCTTTACTGTCCTGGCTATTACAGGTGTGGCAACCGCACGTTTCGATGCTGGAAGCGCGGGGGACACGGGTCCGTCGACATTATTGATGCATTGGCCCAGTCCTGTGACGTCTTTTTTTTTCAAGTTGGAGAAAAATTGGGAGTAGATCGTCTGGCCCGATTTGCCACTTCCTGCGGTCTCGGTATGTCTACAGGGATCAAACTCGACAATGAGGCCCCTGGCTTGGTACCGAGCTCGGCATGGAAGTTGAGGAAGATAGGCGTGCCTTGGCAAGCAGGCGAGACCCTTTCTGTGGCAATCGGCCAGGGGTTTAACCTGGTTACGCCCATTCAGATGGTTTCTCTGGTTGCTGCCGTGGCCAATGGTGGAACGAGGTACAAACCGTTGGTCGTAGGGCGGATACGGGGCGTGGACGGCTCATTGGTCAAGATTGGGGCGGCAGAACCTGTGGGAAAGCTTGCGGCTTCTGACAAAACGCTCGAGTTTCTCAGGAAAGGTCTGGTTGATGCGGTCAACAAGCGTGAAGGGACTGGTTGGATTGCTCGTGTGCGTGGCATCGAGGTTGCCGGCAAGACCGGCACGGCCCAGGTCGTTTCCATGGAGAAAGGCCACGAGGAAAAGCCACTTGAGAGCATCCCTTTTTGTCTTCGTGACCATGCCTGGTTTGTGGCCTTTGCGCCAGTAGAGACCCCCCGAATTGCGGTTGCCGTGCTCGTGGAACACGGCGGCCACGGCTCAAGCGCTGCAGGACCGATAGCCAGGGAGATGATTAAGGCATATTTGGGGATTTAAGAATTAAGGGATTAAGGGGTTAGGCGACTTAGGGATTGAACAATTCATTCAATTCCTAATCTCCTGAATTTGATCGATGTTTGATCGAAGATTGGTTCAACACTTTGATTGGGTGTTATTGGCCTTGGCGCTGGTTCTTGAGGCCATCGGCATCCTCACGCTTTACAGCGCAGTGAATGCCAGTGCGCATGTGGCTGATTTGACGTGCCCCGTCTACCTTAAGCAGACCTATTGGTTTGGCATGGGAATCGCCGCCATGGTTGCAATGTTTCTTTTCAATTACAAGTGGCTGCACCGATGGGGTGGGGCTGCATACGCCTTTTCCGTTGGGCTTCTGTTGGCAGTGGCCTTTGCGGGAAAAGAGGTATCCGGTTCTCAGCGTTGGCTTGTGGTGGGTTCATTGTCGTTTCAACCCTCAGAGATAGTCAAGATTGCTGTAGTTATTGTTTTGGCAAGATATTTTTCGGATTGTTGTTCTGAAGAAGGTTTCACTCTCAAGAGTCTTTGGAAACCCCTTGTCTGGACCTTGGTCCCGTTCATCTTAATTGCGAGACAGCCGGACTTAGGCACAGGTCTTGTTGTGCTTCTCATCGCAGGGTCTATGACCCTCTTTGTGAAGATTGAACGTCGATCCATGATCTGCTTGACCGGCGCTGGTGTATTGGTGTGTTCGGTGGCATGGTTTTTCCTGAAAGAATATCAGAAACAGCGTATTTCAGCATTTTGGAATCCCGAAACAGACCCGTTGGGCGCCGGTTATCATGTCATTCAGTCGAAGATTGCTGTCGGTTCCGGCATGGTTCTGGGCAAGGGATTCTTGAAGGGGACCCAAAACGCTCTTTCCTTCCTTCCTGAGCAGCACACGGACTTCATTTTTTCTGTCCTGGCCGAAGAGTGGGGCTTCTTGGGTTCGGCCATGGTCGTGACACTGTATCTTTTGTTAATCATCTGGGGGTTAAGTATTGCAATACGTTCCAAAGAGCCTTTCGGAACCATTTTGGCTGTGGGTATTACCAGTATGGTGTTCTGGCAGGCCATCATAAACGTGGGAATGGCCTTGGGGTTGCTGCCAGTGGTGGGTGTAACCCTGCCCCTAATCAGCTATGGCGGCTCGTCGCTGGTGGCCACCATGCTTGGGATCGGAATTCTTATGAATATCAGTATGCGCAGATTCATGTTCAAGGATTGACGGCTTCGCAGGAAGTCCATCTGCGGCGTTGCGCTTTATTTTTCGTCACTGCGACGTACGATTAGTACGCCTCATTCCTCAAAATTCGCGCGCCTTGCATCTGGAGCTTCCTGCTGTGCCGTCCACTTGAGCGAGTTCTTCAAGGATTGACGGCTTCGCAGAAAGGGAGACGCAACATGAAAACAAGAGGGAAAGAAATACAGACGTTCCTGGGTCCGGAGACCACGCTTGAAGGCAAGCTCGCATTTGAAGGGACCGTGAGACTGGACGGGCATTTTACCGGGACAATAGAAAGCAAGGATGGAATGATGATCGTTGGGGAAAAAGCGGTCATTCGTGCTGATATCTTGGTGCACACTGCCACCGTAAGCGGAGAGGTTAGCGGCAATATCCGAGCCACAAACTGTATTGAGTTGCATCCACCGGCCCGCGTGTTTGGTGACCTGCATTGTCCGGTGGTTGTTATTGACGCCGGGGTGGTTTTCCATGGCAACTGCACCATGAAAGCTAATGATGACGGGGGAGCAAAGACGATCAATTTGGCTGAATGGCAGACGTGACTTAAAAATAATAGAAAAAAACCTTTGACAAGCTGCCCGTCGTGGTGTATAGACGGGCAGCTTTTTGGTGCGTATGTTGTCATGTTCATTTGAAATTTCCTAAACGATCAAGAGAAGAAAGTGGGAGTCGGTCATGATTAGTGTTGATTGGACTTTATTTCTCCAGATGGCAAACTTCATTGTGCTGATTTTCATCCTCAACGCCGTCCTCTATAAACCTATCCGCAAAATACTCATCGAAAGAAAGAAAAAAATCCAGGGCGCCGAGGAATCCATTAAGGGCGCTCAACAGGATGCCGCCGAAACCATGCAGACATTTCAAACAAAGATCGGTGAAGCCAAGATGAAGGGGCATCAGCAAAAAGAGGGCCTGAAGGAGGCCGGCCAGGAGGAGGAAAGGCGGCTTGTAGACGAAATCAACCAGAAGGCGCAAGCGGACCTTGAGGCGGTACGGGTTCAGATTGCCAAGGATGCAGGGGCCGCCAGGGACAAACTAAAGAGTGAAGTGAAGGCTTTCTCGGCTGCGATTGCCGAAAAGATACTCGGGAGGGCTGTATCATGAGCGTGTTTGTCAGGACGGGGAAGGTTCGCTATATTGTCGGCCTTTTGGTCGTTGTTTCGGTTCTGTTTGCTGTCGGGTCGGTTTTGGCTTCCTCTGAGGGCGGACACGGAGAAAGCAGCTTTGACAAGGGCAAGGATCTGATCTGGCGGATAATGAACTTTACGGTGCTTGCCGGCGGGCTGATTTTTCTTTTAAGGAAACCGATTGCCAAGGGCCTTGAATCCAGGCGACAGGGGGTCATGGATCAGTTGGATGACCTGGAACAACAGAAGCAGGATGCAGAAAAGCAGCTAGCCGAATATAAGGCAACACTGGCCCGACTCGACCAAGAAGTGGAAAAAATCATGGCCGAGTATATGAAGGACGGTGAAGTCGCAAAGGCAAAAATCATTGAGGAGGCAAAGGCCACGGCTGAAAAACTCCAGGAACAGGCCAAGAAGAACATTGAGCATGAGTTTCAGAAGGCCAGACAGGAGTTGAAGGCGGAGATGGCCGAGCAGGCTGTAACCATGGCAGAGGCCTTGATCAAGAAGAAGATCAAGGACGAAGATCAGGAACGTATTATTGGCGAATACTTGACAAAGGTGGTGGTAGCCCAGTGATAAGTCTAAGGATTGCTAGACGGTATGCCAAGGCGCTGTTGTCGATTGGCAGGGAAGACGGCCAGGCCGAGACATACAAAGAAGAGTTGGCAGGTTTTGCAAAGCTCCTGGAACAACACAAGGAGTTGGAGATGGCCATCTCCAACCCCTTGTATAGTGCTGAAGGTCGCAAGAAGGTCTTACAGGCTGTTGTGGAACGTTTCGGCCCGTCCAAGGTGATGGCGTCCTTTCTTTTCCTGTTATTTGACAAGGGCAGGATTCAGTATGTGAAGGACATATCAACCTTCTATGAGAAACTGACCGACGAACTCGCCAACATTGTCCGAGCCGATCTTGTGTCAGCCGTGGAGCTGCCTGAAGAAAGCGTTGAAAAAATCCGGGCCGCCCTGTCCAAAAAGACAGGCAAGGATGTAGTGATGGAGACCAGGGTCGACCCGGCCTTGATCGGGGGTGTGGTGACCAAGATCGGGGATTTGGTCTTAGATGGAAGCGTGAAAACGCAGCTTATAAGTCTAAAAGAATCTTTGCAAAGGGGTGAGGGAATCTGATGGAAATTAGAGCCGAAGAAATCAGCGACATTATCAAGGGGCAGATTAAGGACTACGACAAGAAGGTGGACGTGAGCGAAACCGGGACCATCTTGTCGGTGGGTGACGGCATCGCCAGGGTATACGGCGTGGAAAAGGCCATGTCCATGGAGCTTCTCGAATTTCCCCATGGGATCATGGGCCTCGTCCTCAATCTGGAAGAAGACAACGTGGGCGTAGCGATCATGGGCGAAGACTTCGAGCTCCAGGAAGGAGACACGTGCAAGCGGACCGGTAGAATCGCCGAGGTGCCTGTGGGCGATGTGGTTCTGGGCAGGGTCATTTCTGCCCTGGGTGAGCCCTTGGACGGAAAAGGGCCGATCGACGCAAAGGAGTTTCGCAGGGTTGAGATGATCGCTCCGGGCGTTATTGCCCGCCAGTCTGTGAACGAGCCCATGTACACCGGCCTTAAGTCGATCGATGCCATGACCCCTGTGGGCCGCGGACAGCGGGAGCTTATCATTGGCGACCGCCAGATCGGAAAGACGGCCATCGGGGTGGATGCGATCATCAACCAGAAGGGCCAGGATGTGGCCTGTATCTATGTGGCATGCGGTCAAAAGAAATCCACGGTTGCTCTGTTGGTCGATGTATTGGAAAAACACGGCGCCATGGAATATACCACGGTCATATTGGCCTGTGCCAGCGACCCCGCGACCCTGCAATACATTGCACCCTATGCGGGTTGTGCCATGGGTGAGTACTATCGGGATAACAAGAGGCATGCCCTGATTATTTATGATGACCTTTCCAAACAGGCAGCGGCATACCGCCAGATTTCCCTCCTCTTGAGGCGTCCTCCGGGACGTGAGGCCTACCCAGGGGACATCTTCTTTAACCACTCCCGCCTACTGGAACGGGCTGCCAAACTAAATGATGAGCTGGGTGCCGGTTCCCTGACTGCTCTTCCGATTATTGAGACCCAGGCGGGTGACGTTTCGGCCTACATTCCCACAAACGTAATCTCCATCACAGACGGGCAGATCTATCTGGAGCCGGCTCTTTTCTTCTCCGGTGTGCGTCCTGCCATTAACGTGGGCCTTTCGGTCTCGCGCGTTGGTGGTGCTGCCCAGGTAAAGGCCATGAAACAGGTGGCTGGTTCTTTGCGTCTTGACCTGGCCCAGTTCCGTGAACTCGAGGCCTTTGCGCAGTTCGGAAGCGACCTGGATAAGGCCACACAGCAGCAGTTGACCCGGGGGACCCGTCTCGTGCAAATCCTGAAGCAGCCCCAGTACGCACCACTTACCATGGAGAAGCAGGTGACAATTATATACGCTGGGACCAAGGGTTTTCTGGACAAGTATCCTTTGGACGTTCTTGGGAAATACGAGGCAGGGTTGTACCCGTTTATGGAGAGCAAGTATCCTCAGATCTTCAGCGAACTTGCGGAGAAAAAGGCTATCAGTGACGACCTGGATAAGAGCATGGCAAAGGCCTTGGCTGAATATGGTGAGGAATTCAAAGACACGATCAAGTAGCCGGTGATCATGTGATCAGCGGCTACTTGTTGTCTATATACTTAGTTGTGCATATAGAGGTAAGGTATGGCGACGCTCAAGGACATAAAAAGAAAGATCGTTGCGGTTAAAAAAACGCAGAAGATCACCAAGGCCATGAACATGGTGGCAGCCTCTAAGCTGAGGGGCGCCCAGGAAAAAATGGAAGCATTCAGGCCTTATGCTGATAAGTTCGCCGAGGTGTTAGGGAGCCTGTCCGAACGTATAGAGGCGGACGAAGAACATGCCCCCCCTCTCCTTGTGCCACGGGCAGAAGTAAAAACCATTGATCTGGTCCTCATGACTTCTGACCGGGGCCTGTGCGGCAGCTTCAATACGAACCTGATAATCAAGGCCGAAAAGTTTTTGAAGGAAAAGGCAGACCAGGGTATTGAGGCACGGCTCATTTGCATGGGGCGCAAGGGCCGGGATTACTTCCGTCGCAGGAAATTTAGCATCATCGACCAGCACATAGGCGTGGTGGGCGCACGATTCGGCTTCAACGTTGCGGTCAATGTCGGAAGCGCTGCTATCGACGGGTTCCTGGACGGCCAAACCGATGAAGTTCACATGATTTATTCGGAATTTGTTTCCATGGCGAGGCAAATGCCCACGATAAATCAGCTCGTACCGATCTCCGGTGTCGAGAAGGTCGAGGAAGCTGAGAAGGCAGAGGATGTGGGCTACATTGCGGAACACATCTGTGAGCCCTCGGCAGAAGAGCTCATGGCGGAGATGCTTCCCAAGCAAGTCTATGTCCAGATCTTCAGAGGCTTGCTGGAGACCTCTACGAGCGAGCATGCAGCCCGTATGGCAGCCATGGACAATGCAACCAAGAATTGCATGGATATGATCAGTTCGCTCACCTTGATTTACAACAAGGCCCGCCAGGCAGCCATTACCGCAGAGCTCATGGACATCGTGGGCGGCGCCGAGGCCCTAAAGGGTTAAAATAGGGTTATAGAAGTTCAATAGTATATATGGGAGGTCGAGAGCATGGCAAAAATAGTTAATATGGGAAGAATCACCCAGATCATCGGCAATGTGATCGATGTGGAGTTTCCGGAGGGGCAGCTTCCCCTAATCTACACGGCCCTGTTGATCAGCAATCCGGGAATCAATGACGAAGAAGACAACCTGGTGGTGGAAGTGGCGCAGCACTTGGGTGACCGGGTGGTGCGCACCATTGGTATGGACATGACTGACGGGCTGGTCAGGGGAATGCCTGTTAAGAACACGGGCAAACCGATCATGATGCCTGTGGGTGACGCAGGTCTGGGTCGAGTCTTGAATGTCGTGGGGCGGCCTGTGGACGGGCTTGGCCCAGTGGAAACAGACAAGTATGCCCCGATCCATCGTCGAGCACCGGAATTCACAGAACAGGATACGACCGTAAACGTGCTGGAAAGTGGTGTGAAGGTGATGGACCTGCTGGTTCCCTTCCCCAGGGGTGGCAAGATGGGCATGTTTGGCGGCGCTGGTGTGGGGAAAACCGTTATCATGATGGAGATGATCCACAACATTGCGATGCAGCACGGCGGCATTTCCGTGTTTGCAGGCGTGGGCGAGAGGACCCGGGAGGGAAATGACCTTTATTATGAAATGAAAGGATCTGGCGTGCTTCCCAGAGCGGCCCTTATTTACGGACAGATGACCGAACCTCCGGGAGCGCGGGCGCGCGTGGCCCTTTCGGCGCTCACCGCTGCAGAGTATTACAGGGACGAGGAAGGAAAAGATGTGTTGCTGTTTATTGACAACATCTTTCGTTTCACTCAGGCGGGCTCCGAGGTCTCCGCCCTTCTGGGCCGCATGCCCTCTGCGGTAGGCTACCAACCCACGCTGGCGGTTGACCTGGGAGAACTCCAGGAGCGGATTACGTCCACCACCAAGGGTTCTATCACGGCGGTCCAATGCGTGTATGTGCCGGCAGACGACTTGACAGACCCGGCGCCGGCCACCACGTTTGCCCACCTTGACGGCACCGTGGTGCTCTCCAGGCAGATCGTGGAGCTCGGGATCTACCCGGCTGTGGACCCGCTCGATTCAGTTTCCCGTATTCTGGATCCAGTAGTTCTTGGTGAGGAGCACTATTTAACGGCTCGTAGAGTGCAGGTGATCCTGCAGAAGTATAAGGACTTGCAGGATATTATTGCCATTCTTGGTATGGACGAGCTTTCTGAGGAAGACAAACTCACGGTTGGCCGGGCCCGCAGGATACAACGTTTCCTCTCACAACCCTTCTTTGTGGCGGCGGAATTTACCGGTACCGAGGGTAAATATGTGAAAGTCGAAGATACCGTCAAGGGCTTTAAAGGGATTTGTGAAGGCGAATATGATGATCTTCCCGAACAGGCCTTCTACATGGTCGGTCCGATCGACGAGGTCAAGGCCAAGGCTGAGAAGATGGCGGCAATTGAGTAGCATTTAAGGGTTAGGTGGGATTATGGCAGGCAATATCACGTTGGAAGTAGTGACCCCTGATAAATCGGTTGTGAGTGAAGAGGCCCAAATTGTGGTCGCGCCGGGGGAATATGGGGAGTTTGGCGTCTTGATCGGCCACACGTCATTTCTGACGACACTGAAGATAGGGATGCTAAGATACAAGGACCAGGGCGGCGCTGAACGTGTGGTGTTTGTGAACGGCGGTTTTGCAGAGGTCTTGCCTTATAAGGTGACAATCCTGGCCGAGTCTGCTGACCGGCGCAGAGACATAGACGTGGATCGGGCCAGGGCCGCATTGAAGCGGGCTGAAGAACGCCTGGCCGAGGTAAGCAGGAGAGAGGACCTTGATTTCAGGCGTGCCCAGGTAGCGTTACAGCGGGCAGTCACCAGAATAAAGATCGGGGAGGCCAGAAGGGGGACGGGTTAGACACATTTGTTGACATATGGAACTGACGGAAGGGGCAAGTTAATTGACTTGCCCCTTCTTTTTTGGTAAAATTTTTTTATTAGTCATGCAAGACGTAGTTGCCATTATTCTAGCTGCGGGTAAGGGCACCCGGATGAAGTCGGACCGGGCAAAGGTGCTTCACGAGATGGCCGGGGCGCCCATGATCCGATATGTGGTCGAAGCTGCACTGGGTGTTGTCGAGAATGTCGTGGTCGTTATTGGCCACCAGGCCGAAGGTGTACGGGAGGCGCTCGAATCGTACCCGACTCTTCGCTTCTCGATTCAACAGGAACAGTTGGGCACTGGACATGCCGTCATGACTGCCATGCCTGAGGTTCGTGCCGGGATTCATGACGCTGTTATACTATGCGGGGATACGCCTTTGATAAAGCCGGAGACGATTCGTGGCTTGATTGATCACCACAGGGCAACAAGAGGCGATCTGACCTTACTGGCTACGACACTTGAAGAGCCTTTTGGATATGGAAGAATCATTTCTGATGCTCAAGGGAATGTGATCCGGATTGTCGAAGAAGCTGATGCCACTGATGCAGAGAAGGAAATCAGCGTGGTTAATTCCGGAACTTATTGTGTGAAGATCGATTTCTTGAAAAAATTCTTGCCAGGTTTAAGAAGCGACAATGCCCAGGGTGAATTCTATTTGACCGACGTTGTGGAGCGGGCATACGGAGCAGGTGATCCCGCATCCCTTGTAGAGGTTCGCGATACATTGGAGGTCTTGGGGGTGAATACCAGAGAGGAGTTGACCAGGGCCGAGAGCTTGCTTTAGGAGACGAGACCTTTGCAAAACGTCCCTTTTCGCCCGATTTCTGCGTCAGGCTCATTCGCCGGAGGCGGACTCGAAATACTCCATGTATTCATGTGGTTAATCCGCCTGAGGCGGATCGTCTTCCTTGAACTTGAACAAAAATTGGCATTTTTCAAAGGCCTCGAGACGAGGGAAGATGGCTTAAAATCCCCTTGACTTTTGCCAGGAGGCTCGTCTATACAGGATATTAAGTTTATTAAAAAAACTCAGAAGTATCTTGGGAGTTCATTGTGGATGAGGATAGTATTTCCCAGCGCTTTGATAGGCTTGAAGAGAGGGTAGAACGATTAGTTCAGACGTGTAGTGATCTCCGAGAATCCAAATCAGGACTGGAAACAAAGGTAAAGGACCTTGAACAGGTCCTTAGGACAAAGGAAGCAGCCGAACGGGGTTACGTGGAAGAGAAATCCGTGATCCGGTCTAAGGTGGATGACCTGCTGGGTAGACTGGATCAAGTTCTCGACTCAACATAGAAGCCTGAGCTTTTGTGGACCGAATAATCAGCATAAAACTGTTTGACCAGGACTATACGTTCAGAGCTGACGCCAAAGTGTTCCAGGCTGAGAAGATCGTCGATTATGTGACCGAAGAGGTAGAAAAGGCCTGGGTTTCTAGTGAGGTCCCTGGCAAGCTTGACACGGTCATATTGGCTGCATTGAATATCGCTAACGACTATTTTGAGATGAAGCGATGTCGCGAGGAGTTTTTGCAGGATATTGATCATCGTTGTAGAGTCTTGATTGACCATATTGGCAACAATGTGTGAATGAGGGAAAAGCGGGCGAAACCCCTGCCGTGCTCGTGTTCGGTGGAAGTTTTTTTTGAGCCAACACTTATGAAACGGGAACCTTCTCTTGCCTTGGTGTGCATGTTCTGTGTTTGCAGAAAAGCCTAAAGAGGCAATGAGGTGCCCACCTGTGCAAACAGGTTCAAGAGATGCTGCCGACACGGCACTGTGGTGGGGGTTACCCTTTACATATGAGAAAGACGGTAACGGAACAAGGCTACTGATGCCTAGATATAACCGGGAGCAACCGTGATTTGCGGCTTCTCAACTGACAGTTCCCTGTGCAGGGGCCTACGTAAGATCGTCATTGTTGGTCATAATCACAGGGGTGTGAATGCAGGCACAATGGTAGCTGAACAAGACAAGTCAAGCGATCAGTAAACTGTTGATCGTCGAATACGGCGTCAAGCCAGCCTAATTTGTTTTGGCCTTTCCGTGGTTTTTCACCTCCACCGGTATCTCGCCCGTTAAGCTCTAGTTCAAAAATGCAAGTCCAAATCCTGTGGGTCCGTGTTCTTTTACTGCGTGGGTGTGGTTTTACCCGTCGTTAAGAGTTCAGCCCACTAAAGGGGGTATGCATATATGGAGATAACCGCAGTAATCTTTCTAAGCATCATAGTGTTTGCACTGGGTTTTCTGGTTGCCTTCTGGGTTCGCAGCAGACTGACGGCGGCCAAGATCGCGGCAGCGGAACAGGAAGGCCGCAATATCGTAGAGAAGGCTCAAAAGGAAGGGAAGACCGTCTTAAAGGAGGCCAAGCTCCATGCAAAAGATCAACTCTATCAGATGAAGCTTGACTTTGAAAATGAGACAAAGGAAAGAGAGGCCGTACTTAAGAAGCGGGAAAATCGCCTTACTCAAAAAGAAGAGACTATTGAAAACAAGTTGGAGCACTTGGAACGCCGTGATTCCAGCGTTAGCGCAAAAGAGGGACAATTGACACGGAGGGAAGGGGCGCTTCAAGGCCAGGAGGCGAAGTATGAATCCTTGATTGAGGAACAGAAGATGCTGTTGGAAAAAATCTCGGGTTTCACGGGTGAGGAAGCGAAGAGTCTTTTGATCAAAGCCATGGAAAGCGAGGCTCGTTATGAGGCGGCAAAACTGATAAAGCGTATCGAAAAGGAGAGCCGGGAACAAGCAGATCGAAAAGCCAGGAAGATCATTGCCACAGCAATCCAGCGCTATGCCGGGGATTATGTGGCAGAGAAGACGGTCTCCGTTGTGAACTTGCCGAGTGACGATATGAAAGGTCGGATAATTGGACGGGAAGGACGAAACATTAGGGCCATCGAAGCTGCCACAGGAGTTGACCTGATAATAGATGACACTCCAGAGGCAGTAATTCTGTCAGGATTTAGTTCTGTTAGACGTGAAGTGGCCCGCCTATCTCTGGAAAGACTGATCAATGATGGCCGCATCCATCCCGCCAGAATTGAGGAGACGGTGAAAAAGGTCTCAGAGGAGGTCGACACGCAGATTCGTGAGGCGGGTGAACAGGCCGCCTTTGACTTGGGGGTCCATGGGATTCATTCTGAACTGATTCAACACATCGGAAAACTGAAGTTTCGAACAAGTTACGGTCAGAATGTGTTGCAGCATTCCATGGAAGTCGGATTTTTGTGTGGGATTATGGCTGCAGAGTTGGGGTTGAACGTGAAGCAAGCAAAGAGGGCTGGGCTGCTGCACGACATCGGCAAGGCCATAGACCATGAAGTTGAAGGTCCCCATGCTTTGATCGGGGCAAAGTTGGCCAAGAAGTATGGAGAACCGCCTCGTGTGGTACACGCAATTTCTGCTCATCACGAAGATATTCCCCCCGCATCGGTTCTCGCGGTCATTGTTCAGGCAGCAGATACTCTTTCAGGGGCACGGCCAGGCGCTCGCAGAGAGACACTGGAGAGCTACGTGAGACGTCTGGAGGATTTGGAGAAGATTGCTGAGTCTTTTGCCGGGGTCAGCAAATCGTATGCAATCCAAGCGGGCCGGGAGTTGCGGATCATTGCGGAAAGTGAAACGGTTTCAGATTCTGAGGCTGTTCTGCTGAGTCGGGATGTCGCAAAAAAGATCGAAGAATCTCTATCTTATCCAGGTCAAATCAGGGTGACGGTGATTCGAGAAACCAGGGCCGTCGATTTTGCCAAGTGATAGTAGTTTGGCGGTTATAATCAGTGTGTCTGGAAGGACAAGACCATTGGACAACGTTTTTGACGTATTAAGACAGCGCGGTTTTGTGGAACAGACGACCGGCGACGAAGCCATCTATCGTCTATTTGAGGAGACCGTGACCTGCTACATCGGATTTGATCCTACGGCATCCAGTTTTCATGTGGGGAGCTTGATTCCGATCATGGCCTTGGCCCATATGCAACGACACGGGCATCGACCGGTTGCGCTGGTCGGAGGTGGCACCGCTTTGGTGGGAGATCCAAGTGGAAAGACTGAGATGCGGCAGATGTTGACGGCGCAACAGGTGAACGAAAATGCCGAAGGGCTGAAAAGGCAATTGGCGAGGTTTATGAGTTTCGAAAAGGGCCAGGCGGTGCTTCTTAACAACGCGGAGTGGCTTACGAAACTCGCATACATCCCTTTCTTGAGGGACATTGGACGTCATTTCAGCGTCAACCGGATGTTGACGAGTGAATCTTGTCGGTTGCGCCTTGAGACAGGGCTCAGTTTTATTGAATTCAATTATGTCCTTTTGCAGGCTTATGATTTCTTGCATCTTTACAGGACCCAGGATTGCGTCTTACAGATGGGGGGTGCTGATCAATGGGGAAACATTGTGGCAGGTATTGACCTGATTAGGCGCGTGGAGCAAGGCACAGCTCACGGCATTACATTTCCCCTCATAACAACTAGTTCGGGAGACAAGATGGGTAAGACGGCAAAGGGCGCAATTTGGCTCGACCCGGAACTGACCTTGCCCTATGACTATTTTCAATTCTGGATCAATACTGCTGATGCTGATGTGATAAGATTCATGTCCTTTTTTACATTCGTGCCTTTGGCGGAAATTGAGGCAGCGCGCAATTTGGAAGGATTCGAGCTGAACGTTGCCAAGACGGTTCTGGCTTTTGAGGCGACCAAGCTGGTCCATGGCCAGGACGAGGCTGAGAATGCCCTCAGGGCCTCTTACGGGTTATTCGGCGTCAGGACAATTGACCCACAACTTTTTGTTTCCAGTACAATACCCAGGGACCCGGCCTTGAGGGACGTGGAATCAATCCCCACCACCATGATTGATCCGGATCGATTGCGCAAAGGCATTCCGGCATTCAAGTTGTTTAGGGAGGTATCGCTGGCCAAGAGTGGAGGGGAGGCCAGACGACTTATTGAGCAGGGTGGCGCGTACGTAAATGATAGGCGAATCGAAGCGATTGATACGGTGGTTAGTGATAACGACTTGAATAAGCATGAGATCTTGCTGAGGGCGGGCAAAAAGAAATATCACAGGATTAGACTAGACGTTGAATGACACATTTTTTTTGGGGTACAGAGACAAAAACAAAAAAAAGTTATTGACAAAGGCTACCAGTGGGTATAATAAAAGAGACTTTCTCGGACGAATGGGACGAGAGGCGGGCTTGACAAGCCATAGAGAAAATGCTATATTTATTTTAGTTTTGTCAGCTGGCTTTGATCTTTGAAAACTAAATAGTGATTTTGTGATGAGTTGGGCTCTTCGAAGATTTCGAGTGTAAGTTTAATTGGAGAGTTTGATCCTGGCTCAGAATGAACGCTGGCGGCGTGCTTAACACATGCAAGTCGTACGAGAAATCTCTCGCTTGCGAGAGAGAGTAAAGTGGCGAACGGGTGAGTAACACGTGGGTAATCTACCTTCGAATTCGGGGTAACCCGCCGAAAGGCGGACTAATACCGGATAATATCCAGAGTGCCTTGGTGCTTTGGATCAAAGGTGGCCTCTACATGTAAGCTATCGTTGGGAGATGAGCCCGCGTGCCATTAGCTTGTTGGTAGGGTAACGGCCTACCAAGGCGACGATGGCTAGCTGGTCTGAGAGGATGATCAGCCACACTGGAACTGAGACACGGTCCAGACTCCTACGGGAGGCAGCAGTGAGGAATTTTGCGCA
>JAFGFW010000091.1 GCA_016930875.1 Deltaproteobacteria bacterium
CGGAAACGCCACGACTCCTAGCTTTGAAGTTATGGCACAAGGAAACGGCTGAATCGATTATTGCACTTTTATCACCAGATTGAAATAGAGGGAAAAGGGGGACGTTCTTTACTTTTAAAGTTTTCTGTCGACGGAAAACTTTGGGGGAGATCTTGGGGATGCCCTTTAGTTCTAGATTCCTGAGAAGTAACTAGTCCTTGACTACTCGAATATGCTATGGGAGAGCATGTTTAAAAAAACGAACCCCAACAAAATCTATTGGGTGGCAAAGCGGGAGGCCCTTAAGTAAACAACTCATGAAAGGGCGATGCGAAGCGGAAGATGCTGATTGGGAGGGATGCTATGGCCAGACCACAAGTGTACGTGACACGAATGATCCCTAAGGCCGGTATCGACCTCCTGAGGCAAACCTGCGATGTGGAGGTTAATCTTGAAGACCGGCCGTTGAGTCGTGCTGAGCTCCTTGAAAATGTCCGTGGCCGGGAAGGGGTTATCGGCCTTCTTACGGATAGGATTGATGCCGGTTTTTTCGATGCTGCAAAAGGAATCAAGGGGTATGCGAATTATGCCGTGGGATTTGACAATATCGATATCCAGGAAGCGACGAAGCGGAAAGTGCCCGTGTCCAACACGCCGGATGTCCTCACGAACGCCACGGCTGAAATGGCCTGGGCGCTTCTTTTTGCCGTTGCTCGCCGTGTAATGGAATCCGATCGGATGATGCGCTCTGGCGCATGGAAGGGCTGGGGACCCCTGCAATTTATAGGCGGGGATGTGACAGGCAAGACTCTCGGAATCCTGGGCCCCGGACGGATAGGTACCGCAATGGCCCTAATGTCTAAAGGTTTCAGAATGAAGGTTCTGTATACCGATTCCTCCCCGGAAAAGACCAACCCAGTTTTGGATAAGGAGCTTGGCGCCAGAAAGGTTGACTTTGATCAGCTTCTCGAACAATCGGACTTCATCAGCATTCATGTTCCGCTTTTACCCCAGACCCGCCATCTGTTCAATGCCACCGCATTCAAAAAGATGAGGAAAACAGCCTATCTCATCAATACAGCCAGAGGCCCGGTAATCAACGAAGCCGATCTGGTCCAGGTGCTCAAGAAAAGGGAAATCGCTGGGGCCGCCCTTGACGTGTACGAATTCGAACCCAAGGTGGCCGAGGGGCTTGTTGGTTTGGACAACGTTGTGACGACAGCACATACTGCCTCGGCGACTGTTTCCTCCAGAACCAACATGGCACTGCTGGCAGCACAAAATCTTCTGGCCATGCTGAACGGCGAGCGGCCACCGACTTGTCTCAACCCAGAGATATACGGGTAGCGATGTTGATGAGGCGTTGATCTAAATTCGTCCTCAGGAAAAAATGTTCTTCTGTTCCTAGCTGTGACCCTATCTGTCACCCCCCTCTGACATTATGGGTATTGGATATAGATGAGCCCGACAGAGATCCCCATGCTATCCAAATCCCGATTTGTGGCGGCGCTCCAGTGCCCCCTCCGGTTGTGGCGCCAATGTTACAACCGTGAGCTGGCCTCAGAGGTGTCTCCTGTGCAGCAGGCGATTTTCGACACAGGCCATGAAGTGGGAAGGCTTGCAACCCACCTTTATCCTGGGGGAATTCTCATCAAGGAGGACCACCTCCATCATGAGGAGGCAATGCAAAGCACACTCGCAGCCCTGGAGGATCCGGGTGTTGCGGCCGTCTTTGAGGGAGCCTTTCTTTACGATGGGGTACGGATTCGGGCAGACATCCTGGAAAGGCTCGATGACGGTCAGTGGAACCTTATCGAAGTCAAATCATCCACCTCAGTCAAAGAGGTTTATCTGACGGACGTTGCCATCCAGTGCTATGTACTGAACGGGTCAGGTTTGACCATTGCCGGAGCGGGTATCCTACACTTGAACAACCAGTATGTCTACGACGGGCACCACCTTGAGCTTGAGTCTCTGTTTTCATTTTCTGACCTCACAGTCCAGGCTATTAATCTTCAAGACCAGATTCCCTTAAAGATTGATGAGCTTAGACAAATGCTGTCAGAGACGGACCCGCCTGAAATCCTGCCCTCGCCGCATTGCAGGAATCCCTATAAATGTGAGTTCTGGGAGCATTGTACCAGAAAAAAACCCGGATTCTGGGTTATGGAGCTTCCCGGGATGACCCAAGAGAAATTTGATGAGCTGGCAGCGCTTGGCATTGAAGACATCCGGGAAATCCCAAACTCGTTTCCTCTGACGAAAAGCCAACAGCGTATTAAGGACTGCCTGCAAAGCGGGAGAGATCACATTTCCCCAGAGCTTACGGATGAATTACTGGATGTCGAATATCCCATTCACTTTCTGGATTTTGAAACGGTCAGCCCCGCTGTTCCCCGCTATACCGGGACCCGGCCCTATCAGACCATACCCTTTCAATGGTCAGACCACGTGCTTTCAAGGGACGGGACCATCGAGCACCGGGAATACCTTTGCAACGAAGACAATGATCCCCGAGAAGAATTTTCCAGTACCCTTCTCGAGGTTCTTGGCAGCGGAGGAACCATCTTTGTTTACACCACTTATGAGACAAGGATTCTTCGTGAACTGGCTGAATCTCTACCGCAGTATAGCGACCAACTAGGGGCAACCTTGGACCGTTTCAAGGATTTGCATGCACTCATAAAGACGTATGTCTATCATCCAGAATTTCATGGCTCGTTTTCCCTTAAATCCGTGCTTCCGGCACTCGTCCCATCCATGGGGTATGATGACCTTGCCATTCAGGAAGGCAGCCTGGCTTCCCTTGAATTCCTGCGTATGCTTGCCCCTGAAACACCTGAAGAGGAGAGAAAAAACATAAGAGAAAGCTTACTGGAATACTGCGGTAACGACACCATGGGTATGGTCAAGATCCGGGAGGAGCTGCTCAAAAGAGCAGGATGAGACCCCAGCTTGGTAGATTCAAATTCAAAGTGCACCACTAAGTTTATAGAGGACATGACAGGCAATCTGGTAATGTGAGGAAGAGCAACCAACCC
>JAFGFW010000092.1 GCA_016930875.1 Deltaproteobacteria bacterium
AATGAAACAAAAGGTTTTCCTATTATCTTTGGTCCTTATGTCCATGCTCTTTATCGCTGTTTCCTCAGTCAATGCCACACTCAGAAATGACGCGGAACGGGCAAGGGAATTCATGCGGACCGGCAGGTATCCCCTTGCAATTGACTTGCTAAAAAAAGGGATAAACCTCAAACCGGCTGATGCTGAAGCTCGCTTTCAATTGGGTATCTGTTACATAAGAACCGGCAACTTCAGTGGAGCTGACGATCTGTTTGGCAGGGCCGTCCGCCTGAACCCGAAATACGGATATCTAGTCGGAATGCAATACATGAAAGCCGGAAGTGAGGAGTTAGAAAAGGGCCATATAGGAAAAAGCCGAATCCTTTTTCAAAAGGCAGTTCAGTATCAGCCGGACCTTAAAGAAGGCATTGCCAAAAAGGCATTCAGTCAAGGAAAAAGGCTTTTTGATCAAGGACAATATCAAGCGGCAGACGGGAGATTTTCCGTGGCCAACTGTTTCAATGGATCCTTTGGCAATGAAATCTGTGGCATGTATTTTGAACTCGGGAATTCTGCGGATGATACAAGGTGTATCGATTTCTATTTACTGGCGAACTGCTATTGCAACACACATAATGAAGAGATTGGGCTAAGATTACTGCAGATAGGCAAACGTCATTCTTCTAAACAGTGGAGAGACAAATACAAATCAGAAGCCGCCAGGTATGTTGACAAAGAAACAATTGAAACAGTATTTCCCCCACCGTCCTGGAAGACTGTCCATGCTTCCGCCTATATCGGAAAAGGCTATGACAACAATGACAGTCCCAGATATCATGTGAGCACCGTTGAATTCGGTAAACAGGTTAAATTCGGGGATAAGATCATTGTTCAAACCGATGGAACATTCAGAATCTGGGATGCAGGCTGGAACGAATACATATACCGTTGCGAGACTATTTCCAGAAACAGGGCAACGGGAGGACCTTTCTATGTGGAAGGCCCGAAAGACAAGAAGATAACTGTAATAATTCAAAGATATTATTAGAAATTCATGCCAAGATTCATGAACAACGTGACATCTGCCGTAGCATCGCAGGAGTCAAATATGTCTTCTACACAACCGGCCTGCACAAAGATTTTTCCTCTTGTTTGATAATTCAGACCGATCAGCAACTCACAGATCCTCCTGTCCAACACCTCAACACCTGTCTGTTCAAATGGCCGGGTCAGATAGTACATTTGAGACAAGATAGAAAACCGAGGACTAAGGGCGTATTCGACACCCAACAGGAGGGTATAAAACTCTTTAAGGGAAAGGCCCACATCATCAAAGGCCTCGCCAGGAAATGTCACATCTGCGTTGAAATAAAGGCTCAAACGTTTGACATCCTTCTCAAGTAAAAGGCCGAAGCCACAGTCGGGTTCATCACTTCCAAAGGCCCTGCCTTCACGCCCTGTTGGCAGTTTCACAGAGCACCTTGCGCTGATGGCGGGCAACGTGTCTACTTGGTCCAGGACCCTTGCCTTGGCCCTCAAAACCAGGTCTCCTATTCCAGTGGAGTCTTCCGACCCGGAGATGATGACCTTGCCGTCCTTCTTTACAGAATAGCTGAACTCGTTTGCCTGCTCCTGTGCCCTGATACTTCTGGTCTTTCCAAAAACCTCTTCAACATCCTTGATAGGACGATCCATAAAACCTGCATAAAAATGGGATACAGGAAGGGCAAAACCAAGTTCGAGACCCGGCAACAGACCATAGCACACCTCAAATGACGTCCTGATCGCCTCCATATCAACGGTGGCCTCATAGTGCGCGGACTCTTTTGAAGCGAGCGTATTGGTCACAGTTGTGTTAAGCCTTATTGAGCCATGTCCCTTGGGAAGCGTCTCCGCCCTGTCGGGAACTGGTTGGAGGAAAAGAAGTTGGATTGGACACTGATTTACCAGAGGGATGGGGCCGGACTTATCCTGCCATGTTTCCCATGAGGTCCCTGAAAACGCGACTTCAACGTATAACAGGATAAGCACGCTTGTGCTGAGAGCTATTCTATTGAGAAACCGTGCCTTAGCTGACATAGAGTCTAACACTGTCTTTTACACCCCCGGCTGAGGCGATTTGCCTCGATATCCGCCGGCCTGACCAAGCACACGGCTGAAATTGATAGCTAACAATAGGCGCACTGTCAATAACTAATTCCCACTAGCTTTGCATTTGACATCTCTGCCTGACTCGAATAACCTGCCTCGCAATCTGAAAACATGGAAATAAACCGCCAAAAAGGAGGCCTCGCATGACATGGTTTTTGTTTGGCATTGCCATCGTTTGGATCATGTTCGGTACATTGATGCTCTTTGCAACTCAGGTGGTAAAAGAAAACTGTTATAACAAGTTGAAGTCGTGGGACCCAAGGATGTTGAGCCCCATGCCAATTATTGGCGGCGTGCTCCTGTTACTCTCGGCCTCTTCAAGCTCCCAGGTCACATTCATTGTGATTCTTGGTCTCCTTTCTTTACTAAAGGGCATTGTTTTTCTGTTTGCGCCTCGGCAAAAGGTAAGAAGGCTTACAGACTGGTGGCTAGGCGGTTCCAACAGAACTCACAAGGCCTGGGGCGTTTTGGTGATAGCCCTGGGTGTTTCCGTCCTTGCAACGCTGGTAACGGCCATTCATTAGGGGACAGGGAGTTCTCTGGATGGAAAAGCCAAGCCTTGCCGTAAATGTGGGTGGCATCTCCATGAAGAATCCGGTGATGACCGCCTCTGGCACCTTCGGATATGGTCAGGAGTTTGCCCCTTTGTTTGACCTGAGCCGTCTAGGCGCCCTTGTAATCAAAGGTCTTTCTCTCAAGCCTGCCCCGGGCAACCCACCACCTCGAACAGTTGAGACATGCGGCGGCATGCTCAATGCTATAGGCCTTGAAAATGTCGGACTTGCCGCTTTCGCGGAAAACAAACTCCCCTTTCTTCAATCGCTCGACGTTGCTGTCATTTTGAACATATACGGCCACAGCATTGAAGAATATGCTGAAATGTCCGAACGTATCGAACACCTTGATGGAATAGCCGGCATTGAGGTGAATATCTCATGTCCAAACATAAAAGCCGGAGGAGTGGCTTTTGGAACTGATCCAAAGATCGCCTTTCAGGTCACAAAAGCGGTCAGGGAAAAGACTAAGCTTCCGTTGATCGTCAAGCTCTCCCCCAATGTTACCGATATTGCGATCATTGCTCGAAGTGTTGAGGATGCAGGAGCAGATGCTGTTTCTTTGATAAATACCATCACTGCAATGGCCGTAGATGTGAAAACGCGCCGGCCCAAGCTTGCCAACATTACCGGAGGACTCTCCGGGCCCGCCATCAAACCGATTGCTCTGCGAATGGTCTGGAATGCCGCTCGGGCAGTTCGTATCCCGGTTATTGGCGTCGGGGGAATAATAGATGCTTCAGATGCCCTGGAGTTCTTTATAGTGGGGGCCCGTGCCATACAGGTTGGAACTGCAAACTTCGTGAACCCACGAGCCTCTGTCGAGATTGTGGAAGGCCTCGACGCCTACCTTGCGGAAAACAACATTTCTGATATCAGCCAGGTCATTGGAAGTCTGAGGACATAAACGTCTCGGAATTTCTGCAACTTTATTCCAGTATTACAATTGCGGAGCGAAGCGGATCTGAGTTCTTTACGTGGATAGCGCCGTTGCCAGCGCGTTAAGGAAGTACCGGGCATGGCTGATTTCCGCAGCCATGTTGGCCCTGTGATTGGCCAAAACGCCGTCCAGGGAGGCATCTGTCACAAGCCATGGCTCCAGCTCAGAAGCTGTATGGCAGGCATGGATTGCGTGGTGAAGAAGATCATGTCCGTGGCGTGTGTGAATCACATCTGAAAAGTCTTCCATCACTGCGTGCAGGATCTTGGCCATGGCCATTGCAACCCCTTTCGCATAATAGAAGTAGTCGTCTGTCTTGAACCAGCTCACAGGCGAGCCGTCGTCCTCGTGTTGCTTAACCAAGTTGTCATCACAACTCCCTGCCAGGTCTGCAAAGCTGAGAAGGAGCGGGATCAGGCTATCTGCGCGGACGTAGAAGTGAGCTTCTCCTCTTTCAAGCTTCTCGGCATACTTATGCAACTCTTTCAAGCTGTCGTTATACTTATCCTCTGCTGAGGGCAACCAGTAGTCGCTCGGCCTGATCATAAGCCAATTCATGGCATTTTCCAGGTTCTTGTCAATGGCGGCTGATACCCCATGCCGGGAAATCCTTTCCGCCAGATTCACAGCCGTGCGGCGCACGACTTCCAGTACTCCCAGTTGAATATTCTCCACATTGTCGGTAAGCTTGATCAGGTCATTGCAGCGCCATCCCCAGAAACGCTGGTTTAATTCATAGTCCAGGACCTCAATGGTGGCCTCCACAAAGTGAACCCCTTCGGCCTTTGGCTCATGTGGAGCACCGTGTTCAGGCGCAACAGCAGGTGTATCTGAAACACCGTGCTTTGCTGGAGCAGCATGCTCCGGAGCAGCACCGTGTTCGGGGACAGCACCGTGCTCAGTTGCAGGAACATGCTCCTGCAAAGCACCGTGTTCAGGTGTGGGACCGTGTTCACCAGCACCGCCATTATCATGCACTGCCCCATGTTCAACTGAAGAAGGAACGGAATCATGATGAGCACTCACCTCGGCCTCCTCGGCGCCATGAACCGGCTCGCTCTTTCCAGTCTGAGCCACGTGCAACTTATCCGACTGCCCAAAAAAACCCAATAACATCCAAAAACCCCAAAGGGCAATCGCGGCAAAGGCAATTCCTGCAACAACCCGCAAAGACAGGAACTGCCCAAAAGTATTGGTATATCCTTTGTCCTGTGTCATGTTATCCCTCTCGCAATCTTCGGACATCCCCCACACGAAGTGTGACTTTCGTGTCGTCAAAATACTCAATCAGGGGAATCATGTATTTGCGCGACACACCTGTTATCTCTTTGAGCTGGGGTGTAGTGATTTCGCTATTGGCTCGCAAGAAAGCCACCAACTTGTTCTTCAGATCCTCAATTACATCCTTATGAAAGTAAAGACCTTCCTTTACCTTGACAAGCAGCCCTTCTTCAAGCATGTGACCCAGCACATCCTTCACATGGTCGGTATTTCCTCCCATGGAAGCGACAAGTTCCTTGAAATATGGCGGCTGAAGGCCGCCTTTAAGGTAAGCCTCTCGCATCTTGTATCTGATATCCTTCTGATCAGCCTTTAAAGCGATCCTGTGCCCTGAAAGGCGGATTATCTCCTTCTCCTGAACCACCTTGTCTGACTTGCTCAGTTCCTGAATCAGGAGATTGAAACTCCGCAGGCCAAGCGCCCTGGGAAGCCTGGACTTGAGCGCCTCCTTGATCATCCCTGCTTTCAGGGGATGTTCCTTGTGATAGGTCTCAAGAATCTGGATAGTCTTCTCTCGAAGCTCATCAAAAACAGATCCGTGGAGAAAGACGCGGTTTTCCCTGTCCACCTGAAGAACAGCCTTCTGGGAGAGCAGGTGTTGCAATTCCTGTTCAAGCTCCTTTTCGGCAATGTTCGTCATGATAATGAGGTCAGAAAATGCAACGCCCTGAAGGCCGGACTCTTTTATGTGGTATGTTATGATTTCCTTGGAATGAATCTCAGCAAGGCGTCTAAGGCTCGCCATGACCGGCTCTTTGAATCGCTTGTGTTTTCCGGGAACAGGGTTGATTATGCAGCCACCACCTATGGTCCTTATGGGGGAGTAGCTGCGCATGACAAAACGATCATCCCTCACCACCGAGACAGGATCTTCAAGCCGCAACTGTACAACAGCGCTTTGCCCTGCAGCCAACTCTTCTCTATCCAAAAGGATGACGTTGCCTACCATCTCGCTACTGCCAGTATAAAACCGGACCTTCGTGCGGTTTTTAAGAGGTTTCTTGTCAAATCCAAGATACTCCAAGTCTACATCGACCATATAGCTCGGTTTCAGCGTATTGGCCAGCGCCAAAACATCGCCACGGTTTATGGCCGCGCGGTCAAGACCCTGAAAGTTGATAGCCGTTCTAACGCCGGCCGTAGCCTCGTCCACCGGCTGATTGTGTACCTGTATCCCGCGAACCTTGGATTGGATGCCCGAGGGATAGATCGTAACCGTTTCCCCCACCCGGATCTTCCCTGACACGAGGCTCCCGGTAATAACCGTGCCAAACCCCTTCATGGTAAAAACGCGATCTACGGGCAGGCGGAACAAACTCTTTGAGGAGCGTTCGGGAACATCTTCACACAAGCTCTCGAGACACTTCATGAATTCAGGGAGCCCTTTGCCAGTTAGAGACGAAACCGGCACTATGGGAGCGTCTTCAAGGAAACTATCTCTAAGAAAGGACTGCACATCATCGGTTACCAGTTCCAACCATTCTTCGTCAACCATGTCGATCTTGGTTAGTACAACCAGACCATGCTTAATACCAAGGAGCTTGCATATGTCGAGGTGCTCCCTTGTCTGAGGCATTACACCTTCATCAGCAGCAATGATCAAGGCTACGAGATCGATCCCTGTGGCGCCTGCAACCATATTTTTCACGAACTTTTCGTGGCCCGGCACGTCCACAATACCCACGCGCTGGCCGTTTGCAAGGTCAAGCCAGGCAAAACCCAATTCAATGGTAATGCCCCGAAGCTTTTCCTCTTTTAGCCGGTCCGTATCTATACCGGTAACGGCCTTGATCAGGCTTGTCTTTCCGTGGTCAATATGACCTGCAGTGCCTAGAATAATCTGTTTCAACGATGAGCCCTTCCTTATGGCCCTTTTTTTCGTCTGCGATAATACTCCAAAACATAGGCCAAGCCGACGAGAATGACGGCAAGGCCCATCACACTCGGAATGCTGGCTCTGGGATGAAAAAAACGAGTCAACACAACGGCACAGATAGCGCCCAGCATGAGGCGAATGACGAAGATGTAGAATCTAGTCAAGAAGCCACCTGATGAAATATTTCTGAACTGCTATCCTTATGTACAAAAAATCCATTTTCTCGTCAATCATAAGTTTGGAGGGCACTATGAAAGCCCTTGAAAACTCGGGAGTGGTGTGTTATCAAAATAGTTAGTATTGTGGTGGGTGTAGCTCAGATGGTAGAGCACCGGGTTGTGGCCCCGGTTGTCGAGGGTTCAAGTCCCTTCACTCACCCCATCTCTATTGCGCCCGTAGCTCAGCTGGATAGAGCGCCGGACTTCGAATCCGTAGGTCGCCCGTTCGAGTCGGGCCGGGCGTACCAATAAAATCCCGGCCATAATTTGTCAATAAGCCTGCCCTGCCCTATTCTTCTTTGGTATTGCGGAGTCTCACTGTATCTGTTTGTTACCCATTTGTGCTCAAG
Source organism: Deltaproteobacteria bacterium (assembly GCA_016930875.1). Lineage (NCBI taxonomy): Bacteria > Pseudomonadati > Myxococcota > Myxococcia > Deltaproteobacteria bacterium. The sequence continues at coordinate 7,350 of JAFGFW010000092.1, forward strand.
GCTGTTTTGCGCAAAACATGGCGGAACGAACGTGGGCTGTAATGCCTCAATATCCCTTGACAATATCCCAAAAATCTTCTATTTGTTTAACTCAGTGCCTACTTTGGCTGGATCACATGCAGGACAATAACCGAAACAAGGGGGGAAACCGTAGATGACAAATTTGAAAAAGGACCTGCAGGCTTTGACCAAGGAATTCGACGTACTTACAAGCAAAACAAAAGAACTGAAAAATAAACTGAAGAAACGGGCCGTTGACCAATTTGAAAAGGCTCAAGCTGCCGTGACACCACAAGCCGCAGCCCGGCAGACAGCCAAGGCGCTCAAGAGTCTCACAAAGACAATGGAAAGGATCATTAAGGCAGCCGAGAAATTTGAAAAGGACCAGGCTACCAGGAGACCGAGAGCCAAGACCAGGGCTGGGGCAAAAACTTCGGCCAAGGCTTCCGCAAAGAAGAAAGCCTCTGCGTCAACTGCCACTGACGAAGTAATCAAGATTATCAAGAGGTCAAAAAAAGGGGTTGACGTCCCCGCATTAATGAAAAAAACGGGGTTTGACGAAAAAAAAGTCAGAAACATTGTTTCCAGGGCCTTTAAACAGGGCAAGATCAAAAGAGCCGGCAGGGGCATTTATGTAGGGGCGTAGCCATAACTCCCCTTTCATTCCGCTTCAGTCTTCACGAATTATCCAGGTCCAGTATGATGTCCGAACTCGACCACTGGAAAAGAAGCATTGCGACTCTTTCATCATAACAGCCCTCCATACGGAAAATCAGAAGGGATTCAGGTAGGGCGCTGATACTCGCCGTCAGAACTTTGACAAACCGGCAGTTCCCGAAGCCGGTTTGCCTCTCATTTCACGTCTTCTCTCCACGACCAAACAATCGCAACTATTCAACATTATGCATGAATTGTGCTTATAAGCAATTGTGGCATGATTCCTGCGACCTGCGAAATAGTTGCCTGAGAACAAGCAGCTGACCCAAATGCCACAGAAAGTGGAGCGAGGTTATCAAAATGGAGCAAGAGCAGTATCAGGATGCAGAGTTCAATATGCGGGCAGTATTCTATCATGAAAGCAAGAATCGCTCGGAAGATCCCAAGCGTGAACAAGGAAAGCAAGAGCCGAACAGCGTTCAGAGGCTTCGCGACAACGTAGGATTGCATCAGAAGCCCCTGAGTATAAGAACAACGACCCAAGCAGGATAAAAGGCTGATGGACCTTCACAATTCCCTAAATCAAAGACCTATGCCGTAAATCATTGCTCCACACTCAGGGCACCTGCCATCTACAATAACATTTCTGGAAATTCGGTAGCCCCACCGCTCAATCAACAGCTTGCCGCACCCGTAACAGAATGTATTTTCCCCTTCGTCTCCGGGAATATTTCCGCTGTATACGTAGCGCAACCCTGCATCAAGGCCGATCTGCCGCGCCTGGTGAATACTCTCCACCGGTGTGGGAGGCCGATCCGTCAGCTTATACGTGGGATGAAATCGGCTGATGTGCCATGGCGTCTCAGGGCCGAGAGACTCTGCGATAAAGGAGGCGAGCTGCTCTAATTCCTTCTTGTCGTCATTAAGACCAGGAATAAGGAGTGTGGTCACCTCTATAAAGATTCCCAACGACTTCATCAGCGCCAGTGTCTCCATCACGTGCTTTCGCTTAGCGCTGCACTGCTCTTTGTAGAAGTCATCGTTAAAGGCCTTCAAATCTACATTTGCCGCATCAAGGTAGGGCTTAATCATGTGAACGGCCTCGGAGGTCATGTAGCCGTTGGTAACAAACACATTAAGGATACCGTTTTCGTGAGCGAGCCTGGCTGTATCATGTGCCAGTTCGAAAAACACCGTTGGCTCAGTATACGTATAAGCAATGCTACGACAGCCTGCTCGCACTGCCGCAGCCACTATGTCCTCTGGAGTGTATGGGTCGCCGATAATCATCCCTTGCCGGTCTGCCGGAAGCTGAGCAATATCGGCATTCTGGCAAAAACGGCATCTGAAATTGCATCCAACAGTGGCCACTGAATAGGAAAGAGTGCCGGGCAGTACGTGATAGAGGGGCTTCTTTTCAATGGGATCAACGTGCTGTGCTATGAGCTTTCCGTAGACAAGAGTTTTCAACATCCCTTTCTCGTTTTCACGAACCCCGCAGATTCCCCTTTTGCCTTCCTTGATAATGCAACGGTGGTTACAGAGATCGCATCGAACTTTGCCGTCCTTCAATCGTTCATATAGATACGCTTCCATGGCCCTACCCTCCAAGGTCTAGCCTGCTTTTCGAGACTGCGTCCGGGTAGGCATCACCTCGGAAACAGCGCCTCTTGGCGGGCGAACATAATCTATCGGCATATTCTGCGTTCGATAGCGCGGCACCAATGTCACTGCCATACCAATAAAACTTCCAAAAGGGCTTTTTTGGATCAACGAAGACCGCTCAATATGGATGGTGTATTTTCTCAAGCTGGCCGGCAATTGGTGAACTGTTCCGCGCTTCATTGGTATTTTTCCCAGAACCTGCCGCACATTTCGCGTAAGCCCACCCACACTGAAAAATTTGGCTCGATTATATATGCTCTCCGAAAAAATGCCCTTTATCCTCCGTTCTATACCCTTAATAGAGTAACGGTTTAAAACACCCAAGAAAATGCGATCCTTTGCCACACGACATGCCTCCTCGATGGCCTTTTGAGTATCATCTACGAACTCAAGAGTAGTGATCAAGGTGGCAATATTGAAAGCATTGTCTTCAAAAGGAAGATCCTCGGCAACCCCATGATGCAGCTCTGCACGAGCCCCAAGCCTCCTCCTTGCAACCGCAAGCATGTGAGTGGAAGCGTCCAGGCCTGTCACGTCCAGCCCCATCTCCGAAAACATAAGCAGATGTCTCCCCGTGCCGCACCCAATATCGAGAACCCGTTCTCCGCGTACTGGCTCAAGGAGCCTCAGGAGAAGCTGATCTTCGAGATCAACAATAAACCTGTTCTGTTGATCACGATACCAGTAGTCGTACTCTCGAGCGGCATTTAAGTCGAAGACATATCCCATGGACGGATGTTACCCCAAGCTGGACAAGCAAGAACCAAGAAAGAGATTTAATTTTTTTAATCAGTGCCTGAACGTAAAGCCATATTCAGGCCAATTACATCTACATCGAAACAAGCCCCTTAATCAAGAAATTTCCTGTACCCTCGAGTTTTCAGATACTCAGGTGGCTTTCGGAGGATTTCAGTTGATTTTGAAACTCGCCTCGACTATAGTCCTTGCGGTTTGGTCGGAGACCTTTTTTCAAAGGTCTTGCTCCTTGATATTCGCAAGTTGTTCGCAAAACTCAAAAGATTTTCGGCACGATCCTAAGAGCCTACCCCGTTATCCAGGCGAAGGGAATTCGTGTCAATCGCTTCAACAGGAGGTTCACATGGCAGGCATTAACAAGGTTATCCTGATTGGTCGCCTGGGCAAAGATCCGGAGGTGCGTTATACAGCAGACGGCACGGCTGTTGCCAATTTCAGCATTGCCACTTCTGACGAATGGAAAGATAAAGGAACGGGTGAAAAAAAAGAGCGCACTGAGTGGCACCGCATTGTGGCCTGGCGTAGACTAGGTGAGATATGCGGGGAATACCTTTCCAAGGGTAGACAGGTCTATATTGAGGGGAGTCTTCAGACAAGGGAATGGGAAGATCAGGATGGTAAGAAGCGCTGGACTACGGAAATTGTAGCCCGTAACATGCAGATGCTTGGAACGCGTGACCAGGTGGAATCGTTTTCACAACAAGCTCCAACTCCGGGACCTGTCCGTCCGGCAGGCGGGCCTGAACCAACAGCTAAGGAACCCATCGAAACCGATATCCCTTTTTAACCGAAAACAGTTTTTCCCGCCTGAGGCGGGCGGGGGTGCCGACTTCGCCGAAGTAGCCGCAGGCTACGACGACTGAATCGCAGTGTGAGGCCGTATTCATAGAAAACAAGCGTTGCTTTATGCCTTGTTTTCCTCTTCTGCCTTGTCTGCCTCCGCCAGCTTGTCTGCCTCTGCCAGTTTTTCCCGCTCTTGCGAGCCGGGCTCCTCTTCCAACTCTCCGGAAGTTGCTTTCTTAAAATTCTTGATCCCCCTTCCAATGCCGCTTCCGATCTCAGGTAACTTGCCGGCCCCGAAAATAATCAAGATAATAACCAAAATTATGATTAACTCCGGCATGCCTATTCCGAACATGTTGTCTCCCCCTTATTGCTGAGTCCGCTTGAAAAGATACCTTGCGCAGGAACTCTGAACTGATACACTAATTATTAAAATACCACTAAAATCGCAAGGTGTCAATTCGCCCTCCGCTCAACTCCTTTTCACACTATCCATAATCCTTGCATAGGCTTCATTGATTTCGGTCATCTTACCCTGGACCAACTCCTGAATCACCGGGTCTGTATCTATAAACCTGTCAGGATGATACTTCTGCGCAAGGCTCTTGTAGGCCGCCTTGATTTCCTGTGGCCTGGCATCATACGGAACCTGAAGGACGTCATAATATGGCTTGAGCCTACCCCCCAGCAACTCCTTTCCCAATAGATCCGGATTGTTTTCCATCGTATGTCCCACCAAAAGACCGAGGGCGGCCCCTACCGGTCCTGCCACAATCCAGCCAATGCCTGCACCCAGTACTTTGTGAAGTTTCCCCTTATCTTTTTCGTCCGATGTCTCACCCATATTAAAAAAATTATGTAACATTTTACCCATAGAGTCAAGTGGAATCACAGCAGCGAAAGAACAGACTTGCCTCGCGGCCCTTACTATGTTACCCAAATATCTCCACTTGGCCAGGCCTGAACCAAGAAAAAAATGCCTAAAATTAAATGAGATTATGGTATTGTGAATTGTAAAAGAACCACGGAATTCACAATGGAGTAGATAGCAGGAGCTATTATGGTGCCATTTAAATCAGACATGCTGCCTGTCCTCATCGGCAGCCTCCCTGTTGCAGACCATGATGAGGCCCTTCGCATGGTCTTTGAATACACACCTGAAATACCACTTTGGGTTCAACTGCCGGTCTACCCGGAAGAGGGCATGATGGTTCAGTTCTTGCCGGGCATGCCAAGCGTTAGCGAAGAAGACGGCCGGGTTTTCATCGACACTTCCGGGGCCACGTTTGAGGACGAGCTCCTCCGATTTTACGAAGCGTATCTTTTGGTAACCGAGGGTGAAGCGCCCCTGGACGGGACTCGATTTGCCCTTACGGAAGAGACTGCCAAAGGCTTCTTTACTCTGCTCAAGAAAATAGAGAAAACCTCTGAACCTCCCCTCGCCCTTAAGGGCCAGATTACCGGACCTGTGACCCTGGCCACGGGAGTGACCGATCAGGATAGACGAGCGCTCTTTTATGATGACCGTTTGCTCGATGTGGTCGTCAAGACCTTAGCCATGAAGGCCCGGTGGCAAGTGGAAAAGCTGTCACAATGTGGGGTCCCGGTTATTGTCTTCATAGACGAACCAGGTCTTGCAGGCTTTGGCACTTCCGCATTTATCAGCATCTCGCGCGAAGATATCAACAGGGTCCTTTCTGAAGTCATTGAGGCTGTACACGAGGCAGGAGGACTTGCCGGGGTCCACGTATGCGCCAATACAGACTGGTCACTGATCCTCGATTCCCCGGCAGACATACTCAGTTTTGACGCTTATGGGTTCTTTGATCGGCTGGCCCTGTACGAACAGCCCCTCAAGCGCTTTTTCGAACAGGATCGCATCCTCGCCTGGGGGATAGTGCCTACATCAGACAGCAAAGATATTGAGAGGGAAACGCCTTCCAGCCTGGTAGAAAAATGGGAAGTCCAGGCAGATCGGCTGGAGGCGCTGGGCATCAAACGGGGGACAATTTCGGCCCAATCCCTCATCACGCCAAGCTGTGGCACAGGCTCCCTCACACAATCTCACGCCGTAAAGGTCCTTGAAATGACTCGTGAGGTTTCCCGAATCCTCCGCTCTATGTAAGATCGCTTGGCGATCTTAGATGTGGTAATTATTTTCACACTGCGCAACCTCTTGCCGCCGCATTGAGTAATTATTTACCATTTTTATAACCTTTATTGCTCAATCATGCAGGCCCACCTTCGTATGAATACTCCATAACTACCTGTAATTATACGCTACCTATCGCAACCAGCTGATTGTGCACGGTTCTTGCTCTATATGCGGTCATGACACATTTCAGCCACTGTTTGAGCATGATTCTGAAAATATGTATTGTGGAGTACGCTATGAAGAAAATATGGCGTCTAAGTTTTGTTGCGGTCCTCTGGTTTTTTCTGACTCAGCCCAGCCCAGCCGAGTCAGCCACTTATGCTTGTGTGGCAAACCGTAATAGTGACGCGGTATCGACCATCGCGATACTTGACCGCACGTTCACAGTCACTAGTGTTCAAGAGCAGCTTCAGGGCATCGCGTTTATTGGCGTGGCAATCACTCCTGACGGATATGTGTATGTGGCGAATCCTGATGCCAATGCCGTTTATGTGCTTGATACGTCTGACGGGGAACTCATCCATACACTCGAAGCTGGGAAAAAACCTGTGGGCGTGACAGCCTCGCCAAATGGACGCTTTGTCTATGTGACCAATTGGAGAGATAATACGGTGTCTGTCATTGACACCGGCATTCACTCGGACGGCTCCCCAGAAGTAGTCGGCCCTCCCATTCAAGTGGGGCGCACCCCCATAGGTGTGGCAGTATCTCCTGACGGACGATACGTCTATGTGGCAAATTATCACGGTAATAGCGAAGACGCCGAAAATGGCTCGCTTTCTGTAATCACCGCCCCTAACGGTCAAGTCCTCTGGACAGTTGAGGACCTGGGAAAACTTCCTGTGGGCGTGGCAGTGTCGCCTGATGGAGGATACGTCTACATAACGAATCTTGGGGATGACACGGTATCTGTCATCGATACCAATACCAGAGAAGAAGTGACTGGACTCTACACGCGCATCAAGGTTGGACGGGCCCCCATGGGTGTGGCAGTGTCACCGAGTGGAGACTATATCTACGTGGCAAGTCGAAACAGTGACAGCCAGAATGGCACGGTATCCGTCATTCAAACCGCTGACGACGTGGTTGACTACGATGTAGTTAAAACAGTTTATGATGTTGGGAAACAACCGGTCGGCGTGTCGGTCACGCCGGATGGAGCTTATGTTTACGTGACCTGTCGCGGGGACGACACCGAGGATGGTACGGTATCCGTCATCCGAACTTCTGATTACAATGTTGAATCCATTCGCGATTATGAAGAGACCGAACCGGCGAGCTTTGGTCAGTTTATTGGCAGCATATCGGTACCCGAAGAGCCAACCGAGCTTGTAGCAACGGCCGTGTCAGACACACAAATCAGTCTATCATGGACCGACAACTCCTTTGATGAATTGGGCTTCAGGATCGAGCGCAAAACTGGATTAGTCGGAACCTACGCAGAAATTGCTAGTGTTGAGGCAAATGCTGTGACATACACTGATATGGATTTGAGTCAAGCAACCACTTACTATTATCGGATCACGGCATATAACAGCCGTGGCGACTCCTCCCATTGCAATGAAGGTGGTGGCACAACCTATCCAGCTGCACCAGGCGATCTATTGGTTGAAGCAGTATCCGCCAGTCAAATAATCCTCTCATGGACCGACAATTCCTCAGGCGAATCAGGCTTCGGAATCGAACGTAGGATTGAGTCAGTCGATGTCTATACAAAATTAGCTGTTGTTGATGCAAATGTTACGACCTACAGCGATACCGGTTTGAGTGAAGCAACTACTTACTATTACCGGATAACGGCATACGACAGCATAGGTAGCTCCGGTTATTCCGATGAGGATAATGCCACAACCCGTCCGGCCGCACCAGGCACTCTGTCGGCTAAGGCTATCTCCACCAGCCAAATTGATCTTTCTTGGACAGACAATTCTTTGGGCGAATCAGGCTTCGAAATCGAACGTAGGATTGAGTCAGTCGATGTCTATACAAAATTAGCTGTTGTTGATGCAGATGTTACAACTTACAGTGATACCGGTTTGAGTGAAGCAACCACTTGCTATTACCGGATAACGGCATACGACAGCATAGGTAGCTCCGGTTATTCCGATGAGGATAATGCCACAACCTATCTACTGGCACCAAGCGGTTTGTCGGCAACAGCAGTCTCCAGCAGCCGGATTGATCTTTCCTGGACAAACAATTCCTCAAAACAATCGGGCTTCAGAATCGAACGTAAGATCGGATTATATGGAACCCATGCAGAAATTGCTATTGTTGATGCAAATATTCCGACTTACAGCGATACAGGTTTGACTGATTGCACTGTCTATTATTACCGCGTAAGGGCTTACAGCAGCACTGCCAACTCCAGCTATTCCGATGAGGATGACGCCAGAACTTTTCTTGCCGCTCCAAGCGGTCTCTCAGCAACAGCCGTCTCCCGCAACCAAATCGATCTCACCTGGACAGATAACTCTACCGATGAATCGGGATTCAAGATTGAGAGAAAGACTGCCTCTGAAACCACGAGTAGTGAAACGGATTCTGAGGACGGGAGTGAAACGGACTCCGATTCCGGTACCTACAGTGAGATAGCCACCGTCGGTGCCAACGTGACCAAATGCAGCGATTCCGGCCTAGAGCCCAACACCACTTATCGCTATCGTGTCAGGACTTACACCGACTCTGAAACGACGTCTGTAACTTCGGGTACTGACGTGATGGAATATTCCGACTATTCAAATGAAGGAGAGGCCGAAACGTCTGAAACATCCGACAACTGTTTCATTGCAACAGCAGCCTTTGGGTCGCTCCTGGAGCCACACGTGGCAACGCTCAGAAAATTCAGGGATGCGCATCTTCTTCCCTGTGCCTCCGGACGGATGTTCGTTAAGACCTATTACGCATACTCACCACCCATAGCTGATTTCATTGCCAGGCATGACACCATCAGGGCTGCGGTTCGCATCGTCCTTCTGCCCACGGTGGCTTTCAGTTACTCGATGCTTCATGTTGGGCCGATGCTGACCTTAATCATCATTGTCTTCGTTATGGTCCTTCCACTGGGCCTTTCTTGGCTTTTCCGAAGGAAGAGCTTTTTGTTTTAGTATGATGTCCTCACGTGTATTCGGGCAAGGCGTATTTGTATAACCGTCCTTGACGCCCCCTTTTGTGGTATGGTCTTTGCTGAGACTATCAATGCATTCATTGCCTATGGGGGGCCACCGGCCCAATGAAGAGAGTAGGTATTTCCTCCTTTCTTAACTCAACTGTTCGGTGGCCCTCCTTCACCAATTTCAGCCTCTAGCCATTTCCCACTCAGAACCATCCTGAAGAACACGCTTCTTTCCAGTTGCCCCTTGGCCAGAATCTTCGGCCCCACGCGATCTTTTCTTCGTTCATGAATTCCTGCTTGACTCGCACTGTTGTCGTTCAGCTCACGACCCAAGATTTGTTAGGAAATGGACCTAATGGTGGAGTGCAGTTTTGCCGATAGATAAGACTACAAGTTCACGTAAGTTCACAATAACGGGAAGGATGACAACCGTCCTCCCCGGAGAGTTTGTCAAGTGACGAATTCAAGAGGGTGAGACAACTGAAAGTCATAAAAATCGAAAGAGCAATCCTGAACAGATTGCACAAAAAACCAAACCTTGAAGCAAAGGCCCTAATTCGAAGTAGGATCGATGGTCCTTCAGAAGGAGGCAACAAAACTGAACGGAGTATTGCTAATTGTATAAATGACGATGGATATATTGAAATCTCACCTCTAGCTCTTTTTACCTTTTTTCAAGAACCCTGAACTTCCGAGAGTTCTCATCTGCACACAAAAGCGGAATTGACGAAAAACGTTTAGGGGCTGCGCAAAGGAGTCTGCAAACCCTCCCAACTGTATAATTTCTACACACTTTTCCCGCCTCTTTTTCTCAAAATTGTTACCTTTTGTTACAGTTCCGCCAGGGCATATGTTTTGGCATGTGAGACAATGCCTTAATATTACAGAGGATATCGATGTCTGTTCAGACTGGCATTAACCTTGCAGTATAAAATAATACATCGTTTTTGCGCTGGCACCATAACCTGAACCGGATATACGGGGGTGACAGAACAAGTCTGAACTTTGACAATTGGGAGGGGTATAGACAAGTGGTCAATCAGGTGCAGAAGGGATCCCCTCTGCACAGCACAGTGGGGTGGTTTTGATCTGGAAAGGATATCTGGAGGCAAATTGTTTGGTGGGGAAGCCTTGATGTTGGCAAGCTATATGTGACCTCGCCTGCCGGAGCAGACCAGACCCACCATATGTTGTATTCTCGACGTTGACCACCGGCGGACAGAGGAACGACTCTTCCTGAACATTCTGCCCCATGCCAACTTATCCTATCCCGACTGCTCCTGTTACTTTTGATACTCTAACTTGGCATTTTTTTCCCAAAACTTGGCATTTTTTTTCCCAAGATTGGAACTTGTTTACCCAATATTCTGGTTATGGATTTCGGTGTGATACGGCCTAACTGTTTGGAGTTAAAGAAAGAAGTTGAAACTACACCGAGTTGGCACGATGTTTGCCAAATATAATATAGTTAAGTCGCTTCTTCTCGTTGCTTGAACGCTATTCATCCCTGATTCACATGTAGAAAAACCGACTCTAACTATCTGTAAATGTAAGGAAAATAGTCTTGATGGTCTCGTAAAAAGTCAAAAAATGTATTTTTTGTCATTCCGGCGAAAGCCGGAATCCAGTCTTTTCAGGTAGTTGGAACTAATATGGACGCCGGTTTTCACCGGAGTCACGACTTTTTACGAGACCATCAGTCTTGCGAAGTCAATTTGCACGATATTTGCGTAAAGCTTGTGGAATAAGTTCAGCCCTGCCTTTCATTGCAAAAGGATTACTATAAGTATGCTTCTCGAAAGCGAAGGCTCTACTACGCCGTGATTTTACGGTTGCCTCCATTTTGAATGATCTAATCTGGATGGCACTTACAACCGGCAAGTGCGGCGGAAAGGATTCTGGTAGCGCTGAAAAATGCCAGGTGCTTTGCTACATTTGCCAAATGATCAACAGTTGATTGGAGAAAGTCCTTCCTTCCACGCAACAATGGAGCAAATTCGTATTGTAGCTCACCATGATGCGAGTGTCCTCATCTGTGGGGAAACAGGCACCGGCAAGGACTTGTGCGCCCGGGCCATCCACCATCTCAGCCTCCGCTGGAAAAAGCCCTTTGTTCCCGTCAATTGTGGGGCCATCCCAGTGAACCTGGTGGAAAACGAATTATTCGGACACATATCTGGGGCGTTTACCGGCGCCTCCACGCCAAGAACCGGACTAATTCACGAGGCCGACAAAGGCACTCTGTTTTTGGACGAGGTTGTCACTCTTCCTCTCACTGCACAAGTCAAACTCTTGCGTTTCCTTCAGGAGAAAGAATACCGACCGCTGGGCAGTACCAAGACATTGCATGTCGACGTGCGAGTCATCGCGGCGTCAAACATTAACATCGAAAAGGCAGTAACGAGAGGCACGTTGCGCCTCGATCTATACTATCGTTTGAATATTGTGCCCATCAGTCTGTTACCGTTGAGAAAGCGACGAGAAGACATACCCATTCTGGCTCGTTATTTCCTTGCTAAGTATTCAGCTAAGTTCAATAAAGAAGCGACCGGCTTCGCTCCAGATGCCTTGCGAGCGCTCACGCTCTATGACTGGCCCGGCAATGTGCGAGAATTGGAACATGTGGTCCAGAGAGCTGTGGTACTCAGCCATAACAGGGTGATCGAGCCCTCTGACATTGTAGTGACCCCCCTGGAAGCCAGCCAGCGCGAAGAATCGTTTGCGGTGGCAAAGGCGGCGGTAGTCAGAAAATTTGAAAGACAATACGTTACAAAACTCTTGGTTGCTCACGGAGGTAACATAACTCAAGCTGCAAAAGCAGCAAAAAAAAATCGTCGGGCCTTCTGGGAGCTGATCCGCAAGCACGGAATCGATGTGCAGAAGTTCATACCCTCCAGTTTCTGATAGAAGTTCGGCAGCGTGCGGACAAACCAGCTTTGTTGCAACTCACACATACTCCTACCAAAACTGGAAGCAACCCACCGCCAAGAACCGTTCAAGGAGGCAAAGGCAAAGGTAGTTATGGCATTCGAACAAGATTATATCACAAAACTCCTGCTTGCTTATCAGGGTAACATTACCCGAGCAGCACGGGCGGCACAAAAGGATTGTCGAACATTTTCGCAATTGATCCGCAAGCACGAGATGGATGCTCAACATTTCAAGCGATCCGGTGGCCCACGAAACTCACACAATCCACTTTTGCCGGCAGGATAAACCTGTCGTTCACATATATGATCCCTCCACAAATGCGGGACAATTTATTGCTCATACCTGGATAGATTTGTCCTATGTCTAACTTGCACACCCCAAAGGCTCTCTTGTTCCATGACCTGAAGTGGCAAGGACAAAAGCAGCCTACCATTACCACAAACGGATTGTGAAAAACTGAAGCCCGAGAGCTTGCTTGGAAGGGGAGAACACTGCAGAATAGCGTGCAACACAGTAAATTTGCGTACTCTTGCTTTCCGGAGAAAAAGCATTTGCCAGGGGTGGTATGTCAGTGGCATGGCGGTTGCAATGTATTGTTCCGGTTACCTGTCTACCCGGTAAATAAGGACCTTGAGCATAACCATCGAGTCTGATTTTCCGGTTACAACTTTGGCGGATGAGATTTGCAGCCAATTCACTGATCAACGCAAGAATCGGCATTACTACCTTGGGCTTCAGAATATGTTTAACGTGTCCAGAGAGCTGCCGAACGGACAACAGTTGGTTGGAGAGAGCCTCGCTTTTCGCTTGGAGATAGAGAAAATACCTGTTGTGGCTCGTTCTGATGCGGGAGTCTTCATCACTGGAGAAACAGGCACAGGCAAGGAGTTATGTGCCAAAGCAATTCACTACGCTAGTCCCAGGGCAGACAAGCTTTTTGTGCCTGTTAATTGCGGGGCTATTCCGACGGATTTGCTGGAAAACGAGTTATTCGGCCACAAGACAGGAGCCTTTACCAGCGCCTCCACATCGCAATTCGGATTAATTCAGGAGGCAGACAAAGGGACCCTGTTTCTAGATGAAGTAACCAGCCTTTCTTTATCAGCACAAGTCAAACTTCTGCGCTTCCTTCAGGAGAAAGAATACCGACCGCTTGGCTGTACAAACACAATCCGGGCCAACGTCCGAATCATCGCAGCATCAAACATTGAGATAGAAGAGGCGGTGAGAGAAGGCACTCTAAGGCGAGATCTTTACTATCGCTTAAATGTCATCCCCATCAGGCTGCCACCCCTTAGAGAGAGACCAGAAGACATCACGATTCTAGCTCAACATTTCCTAGCCAAGTATTCAGCCAACTTCAACAAGAAAGTTTCAGGCTTCTCCCGAAAGACCATGCAAGCACTTGTCCTCTATGACTGGCCGGGTAATGTGCGTGAACTGCAACATGTGGTCCAGCGAGCCACGGTATTTACTGGGCATGACGTGATCGAACCCTCTGACATTGTCTTGCAAGGCCTGAAAGTCACCCAGCACGAAGAATCGTTCAAGGAAGCAAAAAAGAGGATGATAACGCAATTTGAAAGAAACTACATCACGAAACTCTTGGTTGTCCATCAGGGTAACATTACTCGGGCAGCACAGGCAGCGGGAAAAAACCGTCGGGCTTTTTGGGAATTAATCCGCAGGCACAGAATCGACGTTCAAAGGTTTAAACCCCACCGTCCTTCATAAAAATCGGACAATCCGCCGTTCTGTCGTGATAAATCCGTCCCCCGTCCAAGTCCAATATCCATGAGGCCTTGCCTCACATCTCCTGAAAAAGCAAGGACAAAAACAGCCCGATTTTTGTACCAACGACCCGTAAGGAATTGAGGCCCGTTGCTTCATCCAAAATAGTTCTAACCTACTCAACATATTCGCTTTTCTTTTGAATAAGATAACGTGGAGAGCCAGGCCGTAATGCCAATGGCATATTGATTGCTATGGCTTCAGATTATAATTTTTAAAATATCTAGTTATCTTATCGTCATGGCTTCATTTAGTTTGCTAAACTCCCGATTATGTTGATTCGCTTTTTTTGGGGAGATGTTCCTTTCCATCGTTCTACGAAAGGCCTTTGGACCAATGTGATCAGGCTGCCCCCCAATCCTGTTTGGCAGTGGAAGGGATTGACTTAGAGGCTTTGAAAAAATGCTGAGTGCCTTTGATAGACTGCCAAATGATCAGCAATTTATTGGGCAAGATCCCTCCTTTGTTGAAGAGATGGAAAAAATTCCTCTCGTGGCCCGCTGTGATGCGAACGTCATGATCTGGGGTGAAACAGGAACAGGCAAGGAGTTGTGCGCTCGAGCTATACACTATCTCAGTCCCCGAGCAAAAAGCCCATTCGTACCCGTTAACTGCGGAGCCATCCCAGCGGACTTGGTGGAAAACGAATTGTTTGGCCACGAACCTGGAGCATTTACCAATGCCTCGACGTCACGACCCGGATTGATTCACAGTGCTGAAGGCGGAACGTTATTCCTGGATGAGATTACGAGGCTTCCGCTCATTGCGCAAGGTAAGCTATTGCGCTTTCTGCAGGAAAGGGAGTACCGGCCGATCGGCTCCGCAAAGACATACCGAGCCGATGTGCGAGTCCTCGCTGCGTCAAACGTTGAACCAAAAAGAGCGGTGATAGAAGGGAAGCTCAGCCGCAGTCTTTACTATCGTTTGAATGTTGTCCCTATCAAGCTGCCACCACTCCAACAGCGACGAGTAGACATCCCCCTTTTGTCTCGCTATTTCCTGACGAAGTATTCAGCAAAATTCAGCAAGGTAGTGTCTGACTTCTCTTCGGGGGCCATGCAGGTTCTCGTGCTCTATGACTGGCCGGGTAATGTGCGGGAATTGGAACACGTGGTCCAGCGAGCTGTTTTGCTCTCCAAGCAGGGGGTTATAGGCCGTTCTGACATTGTCTTGCCACGCATAGAAAACATCTCCGGCAAAGAGGGCTTCAGGGAGACAAAGGCTAAAGTAGTTGCGAAATTCGAGAAAGACTATATCACAAAAATGTTGCAAGCCCATCAAGGTAACGTCACGCGGGCAGCGCTTGCAGCAAAAAAGAATCGCCGGGCCTTCTGGGAGTTGATCCGCAAACACGGAATCGACGTGGAAAGGTTCAGACAACCCGGTTGATTGTTAGGGGTTGGATAATCGCTTGTTTCAGGTAGGACTAATTTAGCCTTGCATCCTATTCATACAGAGAAAGGGCATTTCCGAATACTGCTTCAAAATGCTGGGACAAAAAAAGCCTACTAAGGCACCACCAGCTTTCAGGAGATTGGGTGCTTAGAGCGTATCAAGAACTTAACTGCCAGCGTGGTCAGACTTTAACCAGTTGAATTTGTTATATTGAATCCATGGCGAGTGATATTTTCAAGTAGTTGTTCTACTGCTGGCACAAGGGTTGCAACTTACGATAGTCGTCGGCACCTCTTCTTGTTTTGAATCTTTTTATGCGCCAAAAGTTGTTTCTGACAGGGCAAGTGAGTCTTTTGCCATTGTGAAAAGCTGTGATTAGCGCTCTTTGGTCCGCTTACAACAGCGACTTATACAGTGCTCATGGGCAAGGTGTTAAGTAGGGACTGATTGCCCTTGTGAGCTCAGTTGAGGGTCTTCGCCAAAAATGATGGGTGGTTGTATGCCAATCAGGTGGGGGCAAGCATTAGGCGCCTTGGATAGCGCTCCCATCTGGAAAGAAAATATGCATGCTAATATGCATCCAGAAAGGAGGTGGAAAAAAGCTAGATGGTAGTGGAACGATTGCGTGTTGCAATCGGAAGTAATCTTAGACAGTTGAGTTAAGATCTTTGAAGAGTTGAGTTAAGAAAGGAGGAAATAATGCGCAAACTTATTCTTGTTTTGATTGCTGTGGCTTTTATTGCTACCCCTGCCTTTGCGGGAAACATCCCGGAATTTGACGCAGTCGGGTGCGACGCCGCAAACTATTTCAATGACGCCATTAAGTGGAGTGTCATTATAAACAACACTGACGGCTTTTTGAGGCCGATCAATATGTTTAGTGACTTTTATCCTACTGAATATTTCTCGAACACCGCCGGTCAAGAGTACCCGGATCCTTGCTTTCCCCAATATTTGTCTGCACTGACGGATGCTTACAATGAGGCCGTTTACGAGTGGCAAATTGTCCTTCAGATGAAACCGGAAAGCGATATTAATCTGAATATCGTTGACTGCGTGTTGAAACACAATGAGTTCGATATTTGGACCGGTGCAGAACAAAGCGGTCGGTACAGAGCGCCGTGGGGGCAACTTTTCTTCGTGCCTACGGCCAACCCAAGCGTGACAGTAGAAGCCATGCCAGGGGCCTTTGCGACACCTGGTTTTGAGAGCGCCTTCACGATGGATGCTCGCACCATTCCTGGACTTAGCGCCGTGAAGCTGGACAGTGCTCTGTACACAACCAAGGCCTTGTGGGAAGAAGGGATCGTTATGGTGCTGCCTGCAACCGGTGAGACCAACGCTTCTGGCCAGACAGTTTATAACCTGAAGCAGGGCGACGTCATCAATGTCGAAGTGACTATTCCTGGCAACAATACGGCTGACATTCGTTACGGTAGTGACAATGTGATCCTGAAATACATCGGCATTGTGGGCACGGAATATGTTGGCGCCCAGTGTTACGGAGGATAATTATCGCTAATTATCATTTAACATTTAATTCACATTTTGGACGGGATGGGGGGTCGCGTTCAAGGCGACCCCCCCCTTCTCGATTTCTTACTCATTTCAATTTGAATCGCGCTCTCTGAGGAAGGCAAATCAAGATTTTCTGTGACAAGGAGATTTCCATGGGTCATATACCCTCTAAGCTCGCTTTAAGGTGGTTTGTTGGCTTGGCGGTATTCGCGGCCATTGGTTATGCATCCATAAAGTATTACAGACAGTCGAAAGTAGAACCACCTACCACAACAATTCAAGAAAAGGCTGAAAAGGCGTCAGTAATTCCGACTGAAGTACAGTTAGATGCAACTCAGGAAACGGTCCAAGACCCAGATAGCTCTTGGATTGAGGCGACAACAAAAGCATTAGCCGATCCAAATGTTTCAGCACGTGTTCAGGCGATCTTGAGCCTGAGAAAGCACCCATCTTCGGAGGCTATCAATCTTCTTCTGAAGTTTCTCGATGATAATGATGGTGTGGTGGTTTCAGAAGCCATCGATACCTTGGGATATATAGGCCTAAACAGCGATCTGGGAGACCTCGTCTATGAGATGCTGGAAAAAAGGGCCAGAGATAAGGCTTTCGCGCTTCGTGGTCACGCTTTGATAACCGCAGCCATGATCGGAAAAGATCGCCTTTTACCGGTTGTCTCGGATTTTATGTTTGAACAAACTGATAGCGGAAAGGGTTTTGCCGTAAGGTCACTGTCACTAATTGGCAGCCCGGCGTGTGTTCCTCATTTGGGCATCCTTTTGGACCAAAGTGAAGACTCCGAGATTCGGCGCAATTGTTTCAATATTCTTGCCAACATCAATACTCCTGAGGCGTTGGACCTACTCCAGGAGTATGTCGTTTCTTCCAACGATCGAGATCAGGCCGCCAGCGCCCTTGCGCTTTCCAGGCTGAATATGCCAGAGCTTAACGAGATGCTGGCAAATAAAATACAAAATCAAGAATTAGAAAAAGACGCCATCCAAGCCCTTGCAAGCAGTCCGGCGGCGCCGGATATCTTCGGGGACTTGCTCCAAAGAGAGGAAGTTGAAAATGAGCAAAAGGCTTCGTGCTTAAAGACTCTTGCAAAGTATTCCTCATCTCATGGACCGTCAGAGCGTAGAACGAGCTTAAAAGAGGCGGTTGAACCCCTTCTGTATAGCCCGGATTCCACAGTAGAGAAAGAAGCAATACGAGCCATTGCCGGAATTGGGGGAGTGGGTACTGATGAAGCGTTAATTCCAAAATTAGAATCAAAAGACCCAGAGGTTCGTAAAGAGACAGCCTTTTCTCTCATTGGATACGTAACACCCAAGAATTACAAGGCGCTGCTAGATGTGCTCTGGGATGATGACCAAGAGACCCGAAGGATAGCGCTCATGTGCGTTGAGCAGTTCGTGGATGGGTCAGATCGCGAGACTCTTGAAAAGGCGAGAGATCACGAAGATGAACTTATCAGCAAGCATGCAGGAATGCTCCTGGATCAGGTACTCCGAAAGTAAGGTTCTTCATGAAGTTAACGGATTCTGTTTTTATTAGTGGATTTATTGTTTTAGTTGTTACCGTGTGGTTGGCTCTCAGTTTATGTCCACGGTTCGCATGGACTCCTCTTTCTTTCGCAGCCTCCGACAGTGTGGTTATCGCGACGGTCAACAACGCGTCCATCATGAAGCCAGAGGTCGACCGTTTGATCCTAGAATACAAAAGGAAAACCGGGAAAAGAGAAATTCCGTACGAAGAGAAAAAAAAATTGCTGAAAAACCTGATAAGGCGACATCTAATATTGCATCAGGAATCGGTCCAGGCCCTGAAGCATTACAAAGACATCATCGAAAAGGTTAAGAAATATGAAGAAGATCTAATTGTTGCTCGCTTCCTTCAATATGAAGTGGGCAGCCAGGTTAAAGTAACCGAGGACGAGATCAAGAGATATTATAAGGAAAACCGCCACAAATTTTCATCACCTCCAAAGGTGGAAGCAAGGCATATATTGCTCAGGAGTCGAGAAGAAGCTGAAAAAGTGATGGAAAGACTCCGCAACGGCGAAGAGTTCACCCAGTTGGCTAAAGAGTTCTCCATTGATCTTCCCATGGCTTTGGAGGGAGGAAGTATGGGAACCATTGAAAAAGGCAGAACCCTGCCAGCCCTTGAGAAAGTACTCTTTACGCTCAATGAGCGTGAGGTTAGTAATATCGTAAAAACAAGATATGGCTACCATATACTTACTGTGGACAAAATCATCCCGGCGAGCTTTGGATCTTATGAAGAGGTGAAGAATGACATTAAGAAAATAGTTCTTCGACAAAACGAGGCGAAGGCGTTTGACGAGATGGCAACAAAATTGGAAAAGGATGCTGACATAAGAATATTTGAAAATCGCCTGACAGGAGATCTTCATTAACCAAGGGGACTTGATTACACATGAATACATCAATTGTGATGGACTCGTAAAAAGTCCCTCCTGATGTCATCGCGAGCGTAGCGAAGCAATCTCATTGCCTGTAAGAGCTTGAACTCAGGAGATTGCTTCTTCGTTTCATTTCTCGCAATGACCCGTTCTAAGACTTTTTACAAAGCCGTTAGTTTTGATAGGGGAAGGAGAGATACGTGATGAAAAGAATAGCAGTGGGGGTGGCAATACTCTTTGTCATATTGGCATTTGCGCAAGTTCAGGCGGCCGTTCTTTGGGAGTCAGATTATTACGCATTCAGATATGAGGTGCAGCCAAACGGCGGTTTATTTTATTATCCGGCAGGGGTTGCTGGGGGCTGGGTAGAGGCTACAGGGGTTGTTACACATTCTGGCGTGAGCGCAGGCCCGTTTTCAAGCATCCTATTGAAGAACGTGGAGCCGGGCCAAAGCATTTCGGGTTTCCCGACAGGCGTCATTCAGATGAATGCCATGGCTAAGGGGCCTGACGGGGGAATCAATCCGGAAAATGGGACCTTAGTCCAGGGGTTTGCGGAAATCAATCTCAACGGGTTTGGAGGCAACTATGCTGTCGATGTCGACCAGGAAGTTAAGACCTATATTGTCCGGAGATTTCGCGTTGACAGCCCGGGCCAATATTACACCGGGGCATACTTGTATGGGCTGGTCGATTTCCTTCCTTTTGGAACCACGTCATCCAACTACCATGCCCTTTATTCACTCGGCGCTGTGGTGACCCTGGAAGAGTGGCAAGATGGGAGCCCCGACCCCACCAAGCTGCGTGACGTCGCACAAATTAGCCTGAACAAATTCGACCGCTATGAGAGTATTGGGGTTGAGCTCTCAGCCGATACAGGTATCTTTTACCAATTCAAGATTGATTTGGATCTTGGTACAGATGTTCAAAACTATGATTATTCATCCTTCCAGGTCACCGGTCCCCTAAACGGCCCACTTGAGATAGGAACCGCAGAGAAGCCCTTTGAATTAGGTGGGTTTGTTTCCTCGGATTCAAACCTTCCTCCCATAGCAAGCTTCACGGGCGATCCGACGTCCGGTGAGGTACCGCTCACCATAAACTTTAACGCATCTGCTTCAGATGACCTGGACGGCACTGTTGTTTCCTACGACTGGAATTTCGGAGATGGCGGAAGCGACTCAGGCGTGACTGCCATCCATGAGTACACTGAGGCTGGTACTTACACGGTGACGCTGACGGTGACCGACGATGACGGCGCAACACGCACCGTAACCAAGACAGACTACGTCACGGTCACTGCGCCCACTCAGTACACGTTGACGGTTACGACCGAAGGTCAAGGCACTGTGACGCTTGATCCTGCTGGCGGGACCTATGATGAAGAC
>JAFGFW010000093.1 GCA_016930875.1 Deltaproteobacteria bacterium
AATGTCAAACCGACTCATGGCGATATAAGATGCATTGCATACGGGCATCTGATTCGCATAGCAATCTGGTCCCTGCGACTTGACTGGGATAAGAACGAAATAACAACATCACGCATTGCAAAAGTGGCAAATTGGCTCCAGCGCTTCGGAGGATGGAACGAGGTGGAAAAATACATGGAGCACGCCAAAACGACAACAACGAAGAATATGCCTTTGTTTGCTGTACACGAAAGCGCTGCAGAATATGGAGCCGAATATGCCGACATACCCTCCCAGCGAATTCAATCCGCAAGTCATCATAGAGGCGAAGATCACTGAAGACGATGGTACAGCACGCGATAAGGTAACGCGCATTCAACATCTCGGCGAATTGAGCCTTGCCGGACGCGCCGAAGATAATCCGAAATATGAGGTCATTGCATGTATCGGCGGACGTGGCTTTGGCGTCCGCAGGGAGGATATGAAAAAGATGATCCTTGCGACAAGGGGCAAGGTGTTTACTGAGAAAACCTTGAATCGTCTTGTTGAATGTACCCGCTTGAGAGAATTTAAAACATCTCCACAGTAAGACAGGAAAATGGCATGACAATGGGATTAACTCGGCTTTGAAAAAGCTGGCGCTTTTTCAAGCCGGTTATCCCAAGCATTAATTCGCCCTAATGGTACAATAGAAGATGAAATGACCAAGAAGGAATTCTTAAAAGCTGTGTCTAACGGCGATGAAGATATTATTCAGATCTTCCTTAGCTAATGGAACAGAAAAGCGCTAACACAAAATGCAGAACCGGATGAATTCTTTTCCCACTTTTTCCCATTATTTTTTGGACTTCTGCGGTTTTCTGAGATCGACTCTTCCCAGCACCTCGACCTTTACAATATTATCTTCCAGAGTCACTCTGCCATTCTTCAGGGCTGCATCGAGTTCCTTCTTACTGAATATATCAATGACAATATCATCTTCATCTTCGGCTTTGCCTCTCAGGAATACGTACCTCTTTGTCCCCTTCACCATTTTAGCCATCGATACTTCCCTTCTTAGCTGGTGCCCATCCATGAATGGCTTTTTTGAGATTGGGCACTAGCTGGAATTGCAGAGCAGGAACTCAGCTTACGTAACGACCCCTGTTGCCGGAGGTTACTGTGGCCTGGATGTTTCCAGCACAGTATCAAAGAAATCTTCCATGATTTCAAGCTGTTCATATTGATCCTTTGCGATGGCGCACCGTATGTTCAAGTGGCACCATCTCAGACAAATAGTATCGTGGGGGTCAAAATTGCCGAAGCAATCGAACCTGTTTTTCAGGACCTTTGGACTCAGTACCGGTTTTGTCATCACAACCTCAGCAGAGTAGCCAACTTTTCGTGAATATGGCCGTTCGTGGCCAGGATTTCCTTTTTTTCAATGGAGTACGGTTCATTTGAGAAGTCAGAAATCGTTGCTCCGGCTTCTTGGGCGATGACCACGCCGGCCGCCGTATCCCAAGGGGCCAGGTTTTGTTCCCAGAAACCTTCAAATCGACCGCAGGCCACATAGCAAAGATCCAGTGCGGCCGAGCCTAGCCTGCGAATTCCCTGTGCAGCCATGAGGCATCGCTCAAACCGCTGCATAAGGGGGTCTATAACGGGCTTCAACTCATAGGGAAAACCTGTGACCAGGAGACTCTCGCCAAGATTGTCAGCGCTGGAAACGTGGATAGTCCGGCCATTGAGAGTCGCCCCCCGGCCTCGTATCCCACAAAAAAGTTCCTCGCTGACAGGATTTAGGACCAGCCCAAAGACGAGTGCTTCCTCGTAGGCGAAAGCAATAGAGAGAGTGAATTCAGGCAGGCCATGAGCAAAATTCGTGGTACCGTCTAGGGGGTCAATAATCCATCTGCAAGAGTCTGTCCCGAACGTTATGCCACTTTCCTCAGCAAGGATGCTATGCTCAGGGAAGGCAGTCCGAATAAGCTGGGTAATAGCCTTTTCAGAGGCCAAGTCAGCCTCAGTGACCAGGTCTGTTGCCCCCTTTTTTCCTACGGTGTGGGTTTTTCCCCAATAATTGCAAAGGATCTCGCCGGCCCTTGCTCCAGCGGCGAGGCCTACATCCCGTATTCTTTCAACATCCACATATTATTTAATATCAAATTCTCCCATAATGTCAACTTCAATATCAGACAACCGTAAATGGATTGACATCTTAATGCTTGTTCGTTAACTTAACTGAAATACGAATATTTGTGAAACGATTTTGATAGGTTAAGAATGTCAGAGACCCTGGAAGGCCAACTGGATCGGATTGTCTATTTCAATGATGACAGTCTGTACACAGTAGCAAGGTTGAAGGTCAAAGGAAATCCGGATTTGGTGACTGTGGTGGGCCAGTTGGGAGGCGTCTCTCCGGGCGAGGTGTTGGAACTTTCGGGTGTCTGGGAGATCCACCCCAAGTACGGACAGCAGTTCAAGGCTGGCGCCTGCAGCGTGAGCCTTCCTGCCAAAGTACATGGGATTGAAAAATATTTGGGGTCAGGGCTCATTCGAGGAATCGGTCCTGAGATGGCCAAGAGATTGGTGAAGCGTTTCGGTGACAAGACCCTGGAGGTCATTGAACATCGTCCCGAGAAACTCATGGGCATAGAAGGGATTGGCAAGAAGCGGCTTGAGATGATCCGCAAGGCCTGGGAAGATCAGAGAGAGATCCGCGACGTCATGATTTTTCTTCAGGGACATGGGGTGAGTGCAGGCTACAGCGCCAAGATATTTAAGCAATACGGCAAAAATGCTATCCGTGTTGTGCGGAAAAATCCTTATCGACTGACAACAGACATATTTGGCATCGGCTTTGTCATTGCTGACTGCATTGCGGGCAAAGTTGGTGTTCCGAAAGACTCACTGATACGGGCAGAAGCCGGCATCCTCCATGTGTTGGAAAAGATGTCTGAGGACGGCCATGTCTATGGAGCGTGCGACGATGTGATGAAACGGTCACGAGATTTACTTGAGACAGGCCATGGTGTCCTCGAGAGCGCTTTTGACAACCTGGTTTCATCAAAGCGTATTGTAGTAGAGGACCTTGGGGATCAGGATGGCGATGTCGGCAAAAGTGAGAAGGCCGTTTATCTTAAGGCTTTTCACACTGTTGAGAGGGGTCTTGCAAACCGACTCAAGGCCCTCCTTTCCGTGCCTGTCAAATCCCTTAAAGCGGATGATAAGGGGATCAAGAGGCTTCTGCAAAAGAGACTGGCCATCCTCCTTTCCGAAGGGCAGTGGTCTGCTCTTGAGACGACGCTTTCATCCAAGGTGTCTATCGTGACAGGCGGGCCCGGAACTGGCAAAACGACCTTGGTGAGAGCGATTATAGCTGTCTTTGAAGGGGCAGGGAAGCGGATTTTCCTTGCTGCTCCTACTGGGCGTGCAGCAAAAAGGCTTTCCGAAGTCACAAACCGTGAGGCAAAAACCATCCATCGGCTGTTAGCTTACAACCACAAGAGCGGGGGATTTCAGAAAAACGAAGAGAATCCCCTTGATGCAGATGTGGTCATCGTGGATGAGGCATCCATGGTCGATGTTTTCTTGATGTATCACCTTGTCAAGGCTGTGCCCGCCACGGCCGTGCTGATTTTGGTGGGAGATATTCATCAGCTTCCTCCGGTGGGTCCTGGAAACGTCCTGCGAGACATGATCGATTCAAGACGTGTGCCTGCCGTGTACTTGACAGAGATTTTCAGACAGGCCCGGGAGAGTCTTATCATCGTCAATGCCCATCAGATCAACCAGGGTAATTTTCCGGCTGCGCAGAGTTCAAATCGAGATACTCTCAAGGATTATTACTTTATCGAGCAAGATGATCCTGAAAAGGTCCTTTCCACCATCCGGGAGCTTTGCTGCGTGCGCATCCCTGATCGGTTTAATTTTCACCCTCTGTTAGATATCCAGGTGCTGTCTCCCATGCACAAAGGGATTGTCGGCACAGCCAACCTGAATCGTGTGTTGCAAGAAGCCCTCAATAAGTCCAGTGATATGATTGAACGGATGGGACGCACGTTTAAGCGCCTGGACAAGGTGATGCAGATCAGAAACAATTATACAAAGGACGTATTTAACGGCGACATTGGAACCATCAGCGAGATAGATGGCAAAATGCAGAAACTGACGGTTGAATACGACGGTCGGCCTGTGGACTACGACTTTGCTGAGCTGGATGAGCTCGTATTGGCCTATGCTGTGTCCGTGCACAAGTCCCAAGGATCGGAGTACAGGGCCGTAGTATTGCCTGTCATGACCCAGCACTATGTGCTCCTTCAGAGAAATCTCATCTACACAGGGATAACCCGTGCCAAGGAATTGGTCGTCCTTATCGGCACCAAAAAGGCCATGGCCATTGCCATTAGAAATGACAAGCCGCAAAGACGCTTGACACGCCTTGCTTTCCGGCTTTTGTAGGTCGTGAGTAATCTAATAGTGGAGTGGACGCATTATGATTTGCGTCCTCAGGAGTCCAGGCGGGGAATAGGGATTTTGAAAAACTTGATCCCTTCTTTTTCCAGCGTCTCCTCTTCAGCCTTGGAACTGGTTCCCCTTATGTTTCGCTTCTCCGAAACATCGTAATGCATCTTCAGAGCTTCTCGCGCAAAATCGGAACCTACATCTTCGAAGTTTTTCTCCAGAAAGTGTGTGATCTCTTCAGTGCTCGGTACCTTTTTGGGAATATCGGTCCCTGTCGATTTTTCAGGCAGAGAAGAACTTGTCTTTATGGTAAACGTGGAGGGTACAACTTCTATTGACGTGTCGTTACACATAGGGCAGGCGATAAGGTTTTTTTGCTTTTGATCTTCAAAGGCCTTTTGATCTTCAAACCATCCTTCAAAGGTATGGCCGCCTGCACATACTAAATCGTACGCAATCATGTCAAATAAGCTCTTGTTTCGAAAGTTCTCCAAGTTAAGTAGTTTGCATCCGGAAATGGCCCTGTTCTCCGCCTCCGGCGTATCAATCTGTGGGATCGCTTGTGCGATCCGCCTAGGCGGACCTCCGCGTCCCGCTGCAAGCGGGAATTTCCTTGACCTTGTCCGCCTCCGGCGGACTCATTTCTGAATTGGAAACTGACGCTAGTGCCCAGTGTCTTAAGATCCGTTTCTGGATGGAAACTAAGTATGATCCCGAATCTGGTATGGGCCTCAAATTTTCGTTTTTAGATTTTTAGATGTTAAATAACTATATAACATAACATCTTATGCTCTTCATTTCAAAGAAATTATTGACATTCCACCAAATATTCAATACTAAAATGAACAGGTTCGGAACAAGCCGGACTCGGTGAATCTGTCATTTCGACCCTGCTATTAGCGGGAACAAATCTTATGTTTTTAACACTAAATTTACTGGAGTCTTCGCGGTAGCTTTTCGAGCAAAGGGGGGAATGGTAAATTATGAAGTCTGTGCTCCTATTCTTGGTTTGCTTTTTTCTTGGCGTTACAGTCGTCTATGGGGAAACCATGTATGTGAAAGATGTCTTTGAGGTAATGGTTCGAACTGGCCCGGATCGTTCGCATAAGATCATTGCCATGCCCAAGTCGGGTACTCCAATAGAAATACTGGAGGCGCTCGATATTGAAGACGAGAGCGAATGGGTCAAGGTCAGACTGCCCAATGAGAAGGAAGGGTGGATGTTGGCTCAGTTTCTGGTTCCGGGGCCGCCCAAACATGAGGTTATTACCCGACTCCAAGGACAAAACCAGGCCCTGAGTCTTAAGGCAAAGTCCCTTGCTGAAGAAAATGACCGGCTCAGGAAGGAGCGCAAGGAACTGGAAAGGGCGTTGTCAAAGCAAACACAGACGGCAAATTCCATAACAGAGTCCTTTGAAACCTTAAAGAGTGAATCCAAGGAATTCATGGCTCTAAAAGCTTCCTATGAAAAGGCGAGCAAGGAACTGGGGACAAAAACGAAGCAGGTGGCAGAACTTGAAAACGAGGTGGATGATCTCCGTAACAGTCAGACGCTTCGCTGGTTTATTGCTGGTGGAAGCGTCATTATTGTGGGCTTCATCATAGGCTATGCGTCTCGACGTCCGAAGCGGCGTTCTTCTTTGCTGTAAAGAACTAACCATGCGGCACGATGTTGATTTTTTGATCATTGGAAGCGGAATTGGGGGTCTGTCTTTTGCCCTGAAGGTGGCAGAGTACGGCCAAGTGGCTGTTGTCACGAAGAAAGAGGCAATGGATACAAGCACCAACTATGCCCAGGGGGGGATCGCCTCTGTTTTCGGCCAATACGACTCCTTTGACCTTCACGTGCAAGACACCTTGAGGGCCGGAGACGGGCTTTGCAGAGCCGATGTTGTTGAGATGGTTGTGAGAAGCGGGCCGGAAATCGTTGGGCAACTCATGGACTGGGGGGTTAGTTTCACCCAAGATAGTACCGGCAACCTGGAACTTGATCTGGGACTTGAGGGGGGGCATTGCCAGAAAAGGATCGTCCACGCGGGGGATTTTACGGGTCACATCATTGAACAGGCTCTGGTGGATCGCGTTCGAAACCAAGACCGCATTGGTTTTTTTGAGGATCACATTGCCGTGGATCTCATCACCTATTCCACGAGGATGAAACGGGGGACTGTCACTGCGGCCCATGAGGATGTGTGCTGCGGCGCCTATGTGCTGGATACCAAAACCAATGAGGTTCACACCTTTCATGCCAAGATAACGGTTCTGGCCACCGGCGGGGCCGGCAAGGTATATCTGTTTACCAGTAATCCTGACATAGCCACAGGTGACGGAATCGCCATGGCATACCGGGCAGGAGCGCTCGTTGCCAACCTGGAATTCGTCCAATTTCATCCCACGTGTCTTTATCATCCTGAGGCCAAGAATTTTCTCATATCCGAGGCGCTCAGGGGCGAAGGCGGGGTGCTGATCGATTCACGAGGTCGAGCCTTTATGGGAGACTACGACCCCCAAAAAGACCTGGCCTGTCGAGACGTGGTGGCCCGCGCCATTGACAGCGAGCTAAAGAAGAGTGGAGACGACTGCGTCTTTCTGGATGTTACTCACAAAGAATCTGATTTCCTCATGGAGCGTTTCCCGAATATCTATCAGAAGTGCCTTTCCTTTGGAATAGATATGAGCAAGGAACCGATGCCTGTGGTCCCTGCGGCCCATTATATGTGTGGCGGTGTGCTGGTGGATATGGACGGGAAGGCTGACGTAGAAAGGCTCTATGCTGTGGGAGAGACAGCCTGTACAGGGCTCCATGGCGCAAACCGTCTTGCCAGCAACTCCCTTCTTGAGGCCGTGGTCTATGCCGACCGGGCAGCTCAGCAGGCGATAAACGATCTTAAGACAATGAATACAGGCTTATGTCCGGACCCACCCCCCTGGGATCCTATGGGCACCACAGACAGCGATGAAGCGATCGTGGTTTCCCACAACTGGGACGAGATCCGGCGGCTCATGTGGAACTACGTAGGGATTGTACGTTCCAACAAGCGATTGTTGCGCGCTCGAAACCGCATAGAAATGGTGGAGGAAGAGATACAACAATACTATTGGGATTTCAGGATCACCCTCGATTTGATAGAGCTTCGCAACATAGCCATGGTGGCCGCTCTCATTATCCAGAGTGCCACTCTAAGGAAGGAGAGCCGCGGTCTGCATTATAACATCCAGTACCCTCAGAAAGATGATAAACACTGGCTCAAGGATACCATCCTGCGGCGGCCTTTTGTGGGTTGAGGCTGGACAGTACCTAAAATGGTAGCGTCAACGGCAAAGGCACTTGGTAGTCTTTGAACTTGAAAGGTGAGATGTTGTCCGCAAGGGTCTTTTGGACTTCAAGGAGCAGATTTCTCTGCTTATCAATCATCTCGAAGATCTCTTTTGGAGCAGCACTTGTCTCTTTTTGGAGGAATTTTTCTGAAATATTGAGTTTGTCCAGAAGCTCCGGCACACACGTCATGAACTGAAACTCATAGTCCTCTTTTGAATAACTTGCCTGCAACTCCCTCTTGAAGAGCCCAGCCAGGTCATCGTACTTGGGAATGAGGCCGGTTGGCGTTGCATATGCCCCGACTTTGCCACTGATCCGTCTTTCTATCCACCTTATCCAGACTTTCTTGTCCATCTTGGTGTTTGTAAAGTCGCCTGACTCGTCTCTAAGGAAGTAGTTGACATAGAATATCTTTGGGGTTTTGTTTAGGTCTCTTCCGAAATTGATATAGTTTTCCAGGTATTTTTCAATAGGAATCGATAGAAACTCCTTATTTGCCATGGGATTAATAACGACTTCAAGGCTGGATCCGCCAACAGTTGCAGCAGTGGGTTCGGATTCAATGCTGGCACCGCAAAACACGCCATGGACCCAACCGTACAGCTCGGAAACGGGTACAGGTCTTCTTGAACTACGTCCGCCGTAGATAATCCCTTCAAGATCTACAACCTGAGTGGCATCATGGTTCTTAAGACCCTCCAAGCCGACACAAAATCGCGCATTGTCGTGGGAAACGGGAATCAATTTTCCGTTGCTGTTGCTTTTTCCTTTCCACCAGTGGCCCGAATGGTTGTCCCCTTTCAAAGGGATATTGACTTTTCCCATGCCCTGCCAATAGACCCTGCCTTCAACGTCAAGAACATTTGAAAATATGATTTCTCCCGGATGCACAAGAATATCGTGGATATAGGGATCATCCTCAGGATTTACATCCTTAATGACCCCAAACATCCCCTTCTCAACATTGGTGGCATAGACCTTGCCCTCTTTCTTCCGAACATGGGCCAGATCATCCCCTACAACATCAAATAGCATGGAGGTTGATGTCTTGCCACACCAGCTTGGGAAAGCGCCAGCCATATAGGTCTTCTTGCTTCCCTCATAGCTTGGAACTCCTGTAATGAGAAAGTGTTCAGCAAGCCAGTCTTCCTGGGCGGCCTTTCTTATGGCAAGGCGATGGGCCAGTTTTTTTGCAGCAACCGTATTCCCGGCGTATTGTGTGTTTGCGCTATAAACAAAATTTCTTTCCAGATCTATGAACATTCTCCGGAGATCAATATCGCGGCTGACGCCTTGTTTCAGCGCGCCTGCAGAATGCAAAAAAGCAAAGAAGCCATCTCTGGTTGTTTCGCCTTTGAACAGTTCGTATCCTTGGCGGTACAGTATGTCCTCACTGTGTGCCACATAGTACGAATCCGTGACCTGAACGCAGGGGATGGCAAATTCAGTGCCCAGCGGTCCCAAAGAGTAAAAGCTGACAACCATCTCTTTGCCGCGCATGATGCCGTTCATAACCTTATCTATTTCGGCGATCCCCTCCTCTCTTTCCAGACAATTCAGTGACGGTCCTAATGAAGCCCCGCCAGACAGGAGAAATCTGGTATTCACCGGGTCCCTTCCTTGATCTTCATATCCGTCATAGTGAATAGTGTGGCCTCGCAAAATGAGGGGTTTTTCCTCCCCCCGTCTTATGGCTTGCACTCGCACCCGGTGTAAATCCTCCGGAGAACCGCCTGAAACAAAAACAGAGTTGGGTTGAAATTGCAAAATTGCCTCTTCAATGACTTCATTTAGAAGAGGGTTGTTGAGCGCAAGGAGCTTTCTCAAACTCTCAGGTCCCAATCTGCTTTCGAGTATCCTATTCGTAGCCATTGGTACTTCCTCTTTAATATTAGCAATCAACCTTCGTATCAGATTTCAACGCTGCGGTTGGCCTTGTGGGCCCTCTCGCCGACAAGATACCGTTATCCATTAACACACGCAGTAGCAGAAATCAACCCGTTGGCTTGGTCTTTATTCTAACATGGAAAACCTGGTCCTCTGTGCCCCATTCTTTACTCCCATCTGTTTCCCCCCTTGTGTTTCAGGTCGATATACTCAACCGTCCCCCGCTCGTTTATGAAAGAACTCAAAAGCCAACTGACCACGCTAATTACCAGGGAACCGAACACGGCAGACCAGAATCCGTATACATCAAAACCGGATATCACGCCTGAGGCCATCTTGAGCATCAAGGCGTTTATCACGAAGGTGAAAAGACCAAGGCTTAGCAGATTTATGGGAAGGGTCAAGATGATGATTATGGGACGGAAAAAAGCGTTGAGTATCCCCAGCATGGCGGCTGCAAAGAAGGCAGAAAAAAAACTGCTTACCCGTATCCCATCCAGCAGGTACGAAGCGAACATAATCGCACCCGTCAAGATCAACCACCTCGTGAAAATCCCTTTCATTGCTCTCCTCCAGCAGTTCGGATATACAGAATTTTTGATGTGACAATATCACAGTTGATCGAACATATCCAGCCGCCCGAAATGCGCCTCAGGAGTCTCCATGCAAGTAGATGTAATAAAAGGTCTTTACAACTGAGACACAATTTCGTATAAGGGGCCTTAAATTCATTCATTTGATGCAGGGGGTTTTTATGGGAAGAAAGAGTATGCTTGGATCGACCGAGAAAAAAAAGCAGTCGGCTGCCAAGAAGAAAGCAGCGCCCAAAAAATCTGTTAAGGCATCTGTGTCAAAGGAGAAAGATCTGAGAAAACAAGGGAAGCCAAAAAAGGATGCCGCAAAATCGAGACCCGTAGCGAAACCCAAGTCTGTTACCAAGACCAAGGGAAAAAAAGTGATGGAAACAAAGCCTAAGCCAAAAGCCAAGACCAAAGAAAAGAAAGTGGCGGCCGTCAAAAAGCCCAGGGTGTCGACCAGGGACCTCCTTTTGAAGAAATTCGATGTTGGGGCGCCCGAGAGGCCTGTGGCTGCGAGCGCCCTTGAAAAGAAGAGACCTGCAAAGAT
>JAFGFW010000094.1 GCA_016930875.1 Deltaproteobacteria bacterium
GGCGGGCACGATGGACAAACCCTCTTCGTCTGTACCGCCGGGGCTTCGCCATGGAACGGCGGCCGCATTGAAACCGTCCGGGTCGAGCACGCCGGTGCCGGGTTCCCGTAAAGTCTCGTGGGTGTATCACACATGACATTCTGGATAACATACTGCCACCTCAATGATTACAAACCGAATGCCTGTCGCAGAAACGCAACGGCTCGCTTGCGACTGTCATGTGCCGCTTCGGCATCCCATTGAAGGATGGCCGTATTATTTTGTGCGAACGGTGCGTATCCTTTCCATGATCCTTTCCGATCGAATCCATGATGGACATCAGGATACATTGTCAGCGAAACAACACCCGGCTGTGCCTCGTTCAACCAGTCGCAGAAGCTCCCGCACGTCTCTCCATCGCCCCAGGAATCTTTCTCTCCAGAAATGATGAGAATCGGGGCTCCGGTTAATCCGGTCACGTCAAAATGTTTTTTCAACTCTTTGCACACAGGATAGAACCCTACATGGGCGGCAAATCCCGGTTGGCCCGGTCCCAGCCATTGAGTGACCACTTTTCGTGAGGCAACAGAAACGCTCAGATGACCCCCGAGAGAAAATCCCATAATGGCGATACGCTTTGCATCGACGCGCGGATGGGAGCGTAAAACCTTCAACGCTCCGAAAGCCCACGGTTGGAAAGTGGCAATGGGCGGGCGGTCAGAGAGGGAGGTAAAAACACCGGTTTTAAAATCCACTTCAAATGTCCCGATTCCGGCGTCCAACAGCGCAGGCCGATGAAACGCATACCTGCTATCAACCCCGGCGGACCCGTGAACGAGAACAACGACCGGCACTGATTCCTTATTCTCTTTTGGCAAAGTTAAGATACCGCTGAAATGCTTAGGCGTCGTTTCAAACCCCTCGAAGCGTAGCGTTTCATGGGTAATCAGAGATGCACACCCCGCGAGAGCCGCCAAAACAAGGATCAACAATGTAAGTCGAATCGATCTCATCAAGGAGAACCCCCTTTATGTATTTTCAATCGCCTAACGTGAACATCAGCGGCGGTTGAAAGCCGTCCGTTGGATTTGCGGGTTTGATGCTCGTCTTTCAGGCCTTTATATGTTTCTTTGCCGATTTGATGAATCGTCCAAAGGCTTTGTCCTTTTTCCGTTTGTCCAGATATGACCTCTCGTAGTGCTCCGACTCCTTCTTGAGCTTGATATAGCTGGCATAGCGATCTTCAGACAATTCACCATTCTCGACCGCGGCTCTGACGGCACAGCCGGGCTCGTGTTCGTGACTACAATTTACATATCGACAATTTGCGGAAAGCGCGACAAATTCTTCGAAACCCATGTTGATCCCATCGCCGGCACCTACAATGCCCAGTTCTCGCATACCAGGTGTATCAATCAACATTGCGCCTTGGCTAAGAACGATGAGTTGTCGGCGTGAGGTCGTATGGGTGCCTTCTCCTGTGCTGCTGACGGTCTTTGTTTCAAAGGCTTCCTGACCCATGAGACGGTTGATGAGAGTTGTCTTCCCGACACCCGATGAACCAAGGAGACAGTATGTCTTTCCCGAAGAGAGCTTCTTTTGAAGCTCATCAAACCCGATTCCGGTGATATTGCTGAGTGCAATCACTCTGGATTTGTTGACAGAGCTGATGATCGCAAGCTTCTGATCCAATTCATCCTGGGTTATCAAGTCCGTCTTCGTGAGGATGACAATCGGGTCAACATGTCCGTCCGCTGCCATTACGAGGTATCGATCCAAACGATGTGGATTAAAGTCAAAATGGCATGATTGAACAATAAATGCGGTATCTATGTTGGCTGCAATCATCTGGAAATCGACAGTTTCACCCGCGGTCTTGCGCCGCAAGAACGTCTTTCGCGGAAAGACCCGATGGATGATAGCTGCGGTGTCATTGTTGTAATAGTTCGCTGTCACCCAATCACCGACACATGGCAGGTCGACGGAACTATCAATCTGATAAGTAAGTCTCCCTGACAGCTCAGCGGGGACTTCCCTCGATTCATCTTTTATGAGGTATGAACCGCGGTCAACTGCGGATATGCGGGCAAAGCCGCAACCATCCAGGCGTAACTCAGTTGTATGCGCTTCAAACCATTGGTCGAAACCGAAATCTCTTAATTTCATATAGTCGTATCACCTCGGCGGGCATAAGGCGCGGCGGCTTTTTGCCGTCGCCCTTAATGCCCTGGTTGTGCTCAGATAGGCTTTGTCTCTTCTAATTGCATTATTACGGTCGGCACCCCTGCGGGATTTAATCCACCATTTTTGATGTCCGTAAAACCAAAGTCCAAATATAAATTTCTTGCAGATTTTCCTTCAGAGACCGATTTATCAAAGGTCTGAACAAATATGTTTTCCCGGAGATTCAAGTTGCTCATAGCGAATTCGATCAATTTTCGACCATAACCTTTTCTACGATATCGTTGTGATACTGCGAGCCATGCTATTTCATTTGTTTCTTTAGAAATTACAACACCACCTATTAACTTCCTGTTGTCGCCATTCGGTTCTGAATAGATGCAAAATGCAGTGTTTAAAGAAATGGTTTGCCTTAAGAATTCTTGGAAATCAATTTCATCAGCCATAGGGCCGAATAATGGCTCGACTTCCCTTGCAAGTGCGATCCATGTGTCAAAATCAGTTATTTTTGAACAAACAACATCCATATCCATGTTTCTCTTTCTTCTTAGTTTTCGCGCACAACGACCTACATAAGGGGCTGACAGCGCGTCAGTGCTGGCAGCCCCTCTTAATGCTATTGTTCGGCGATTCTTACCGATTGGATCCAACTGTCAAGGATAAAGATTTGACCCCCTATCTCCCCAATTCTTCCCTAAAGAATAAAGATTTGACCCCCTATCTCCCCACGGCTTTTGGTGTCGGCTGAATTAGCATGGTTAGGCGTCAAATCTTTTATCATGAATGCAGAACTCGATGGACACAGGTTAGAAAATTCCGATGTGGCGCGAATCGACTCAGGTGCCTCCTCTCGTGCAGTCGCTGTGTAACCTAAACCTTCAAAGAATTTTGCAGCAGTAATGGTGAGCAAGTAAATGTACCTCACACCCCGACCCTGCGCATAGCGCTCGGCTTCGGCTACAAGGGCCTTGCCGCACCCGCGCCCTCGATTACTTTCGCAAACGACGAGAGAGCGCAGTAATGCCCTGGAACCGTAAATCTCCAATCCGACCACGCCCTTCGATTCTTGTTTGGAACCACACCCAAAGAAATGCTCAAAGTTTTGGGATGTCAGATCAGCGGTTGGTAAATCTGAGTCATTGAGCAGACGATGGACGTCAGGCGCGGCTGGTTGCCGAAATATTTGCATCGCGATCTCCATTTCTGACGGCTACCATTAAATGTTAAGAAATAAATCAGTACTATTGTCTATCAATATGGTGTTTCTTGATCTTACATTTGTATAGCCAAATCAGTAATAAAAAAGCAAGAATTTTATAATCATGCAAGCCTAACCCTTTTTTCCAGACTCTGTTCTTCGCTCACATAAAATTCACAGGGTCCACATCCACCCTGATACTCAGGCCGGTCTCTCCTATCCGGCTTGGAGACCTGGCTCTTTCCTCTCTTACTCTGCTACAATTATCAACACAGAGTTTTTAATTTTTTCAGCAAGTTCTTCTATTGAAGCGTTGTTAAACGGGTGTACTGTGTCTATACGTTTTTTGGGGGATACTGAAGAAAGCAGACCTTGAAGATAGGATATCTTAATGCCGTAGTTGATGTTCTGAGGCAGGTCGCCTGTCCATTTAAACATCTTTATAGCATTTACTTTACTGGTAACAATTCCCACCACCTTTCCTTCCATATTCACCAGAGGCCCGCCGC
Source organism: Deltaproteobacteria bacterium (assembly GCA_016930875.1). Classification (NCBI taxonomy): domain Bacteria; kingdom Pseudomonadati; phylum Myxococcota; class Myxococcia; species Deltaproteobacteria bacterium. The sequence continues at coordinate 3,868 of JAFGFW010000094.1, forward strand.
TATTGCCCGCCTGTATCGGCACGCTGATTTGCAGGGCGCGGGGGTCATCTCCTAAACCGGATGTTGAGTTTACAACACCTTCGGTCAATTTTGGCTTAACACCTAATAGATCGGGATGGGGGTATCCGACAGTAACGATCTTTTCTCCCAGCGCAGCCGGCTTTGAGGAAAGGGGTAGGGCAGCGGGAAGAAGCCCGGTATCCTTCACTTCAAGCAACGCAAGATCATTATATGCATCGTGCGCGGCAATCGTTGCGGGAATCTTTACGCCATCCTGCCGTATCAGAACAATATTATTATGCCCCGCAACCACATGATTGTTCGTGACAACAAAGCCGGAGGTTACCGGCCATCCTGTGCCGGAACATGGCTCCGTCTTTGCGGATTCTTCTTTTTTGCGAGTTTCTGTTTTTAAATGCGAATAGGCATACTCTTTCAGCATTTCGCCCATTGAACCGGGCACTACCGGACTCATCTCTACCTCTGATTCTTTAGATGTATATGAATCGATTATCTTCCCATTAGAATCGTATTCAATATAACTGACGAGACCAATCTTGTCGCTATCGCAATCTGCAATCCAGCAGCATCTCTTTGTGCCTTTCTTGCCGAAGTCCGATTCCTGAAATGGGACATCCATTGTCCAAAGCCACACCAAATTTTTCTGCCGCCTGATTTTGTCTTTGTTGATAAACAAATATTCAGTATCACCTTGGTACAAACACTCCCATCCTGGATATATCCCCCCTAATAAAGCGTCTAAAAAGATTTGGGCCTTGTCATCCCCTTGTGCTAGAGCTTTCCGGTACCATCCGATGGCCTTTATGTAATTCTGCGTTACACCTAGGCCACACTGATACATAAATCCTAAAACGCGTTGAGCCTCCACATCTCCGCTGCTGGCTGCTTTATGAAACCACTTGGCGGCCTCTGTGTTATTCTGCGTTACACCTAGGCCATGAAAATACATAACCCCAAGTGAACTCTGAGCCCCGACATTTCCCTGCTCAGCCGCTTTGCGGTACCATTTAAGAGCTTCAGTGTAATCTTGGGCAACACCTTGGCCAAATCTATACATATCCCCTAGGGCATCTTGAGCAGGAGCATTATTAAAAATAGAATCCTCCCGCTCAGCAACCTTAAGAAACCATTTGACTGCTTCCGTGTAATCTTTGGGAACACCTTGACCATTATAATACATACCCCCCAGTATATACTGAGCCCCCGCATGCCCCTGTTCTGCCGACCTTCGATACCATTCGGCCGCCTTCGTGTAGTCTTGGGAAAAACCTTGCCCATAAAAATACATTTCCCCCAGAAAAGCCTCAGCAAATGCATGCCGCTGTTCTGCCGCTTTGTGGAACCACTCAGCAGCCTTCGTAAAGTCTTGAGGAACGCCATTGCCACTATAATACTTTTCTCCCAGGCTGCACTGACTCGAAGAATGACCCTGTTCTGCTGCTTTAAGGTACCACTCGACAGCCTTCTTGTAGTCTTTAGGGACGCCATCGCCAATACTATACATATCCCCTAGATCAAACTGAGCTTCGACATGTCCCTTTTCTGCAGCTTTTCTAAACCATTTGGCAGCCTCAACGCTGTCTTGTGTAACACTAAAGCCAAATTGATACTTTCTAGCAAGAGTATACTCGGTTTTGCCATCGTTTTGGTTCGCAACCTTATCAGCCCCCTTGGTTTGCTCGGAATGCGTCTCTTGTGGGGGGGTATTGTTAGAGGCTGTTATTTTGCCTTTCTGATTTATTGCACAGGAACTGAAAAACAGAACGAAAAACAGTAATGTCAGACCAACAAGAATCTTTTTCATGTTTACCTTCCTTTCAACGCCTCGTGTTCCTTATACCCAACTCCATTGAAAATCAACAACGGGTCACCTTTTGGCCAGGTTTTTGCTCTATCCGGCTCGACAAGCTCTCTTGATTCCGATTCTATCGGGAACCCTCATGCCAGGTGGGGAGGGGGTAGTAGGGCCCCCACGGCTACTCGATTATATTGCGTTATCTATTTAAGCCCTCAATCCAATATGTGCCAAATGTGTAACAAGAATAAGGGTCAATGCGCTTATTAAGATAATATTCACGTAAGTTTTTAATTGCTGAATCGCATATTTTTTCATAGAATCTCACCGGATATACCAATTCCCAAGTACTGGACTCTCCCTCAACCTGCCTTGTATATTGATAAAAAGGCTCTTCATCATTCTCAAACTCCATCCCATACCCCGGCTCTTTCAAATCATGCACTAAACTATTTCTATAACTGTAGAACAAATTTATATGCTGTAGATACTCAAGAGTAATATTTTCTAGGGGATTTGGTGAAGCTGATGGCCAGCGGTCTTTTATTTCTTGTAAAACTCCGTCCCGATCAAGGAAAATAATTTCCATAGAAGGCCATTGGTTTAACCTTAATCCAGAGCGAATGATTAATGGGAACTTTGAGAGCCATTGTCGTTGCTCATTTTCGATAAAAAGTTCAGAAAAATGA